>JAGLHR010000005.1 GCA_023143415.1 Thiomargarita sp.
GAAGCACCTTGCGTAACATCAGTTAATTAATCAAATTTAATTACCCGCCTATCACCAAAGGAATATTAATCAATGTCTCAAAAAACGAAATTATCTCAAAGTTTTTCTGCTATCCCAATTAGTTATAATGATATTACCTTTTACATGACGGTGCTCCCATCAAAGATTTTGTTTGAATCTTCAAAAGTCTCTCGTGCTGATGAAGATAAAGAAAGAGGCTATCAACGATTGCTTGGTTCAAAACGTGCCAAAGACATTGCTAGATATATCAACGATGGTAATGTCATTCCTGGGGCTATCATTCTCAGTGCCCAAAAAGAAGCCAAATTGCAATTTGATGACAAGAGTAAGCTGCTCACCTATTATTTGGTACCCAATGCGTTTATTGTTATTGATGGACAACATCGTTTATATGGGACTCATCAATCAGAACAAGACATTCCTCTCGCTGTCTGTATTTTTGAGAATCTTGATTTAGAAGAAGAGGTTCAGTATTTCTTGGATATTAATTCTACGCAAAGAAGCGTACCAAAAACTCTACAACTCGAATTGACTAAGTTCATAGCAAAACCTGAATCTAAAGATGAGGTGCGTCAGCGTTTATTTCATGAACTCAATGAGCAACCCACTTCGCCATTAAGTGGCAGAATGTCTCCGACTAAGAGTGTCTCTGGTAAACTTTCTCATGTTGGTTTTAAGGATGCCATTAACCCTTTACTCGAAACCGCATTGTTTAAAAAAATGGATTTTGAAGAGAAAACAAAAATGCTGATTAATTTTCTCTCCGCAGTAGAAGATGTTCTCATTGAAAGTGAGGGCAGTTCAAAAAGACTCACAATGGCAGTCTTTTTTAAAGCTTTATTCGGGGCTTTTGATGATATTTGTGATCTTGTGATGATGAAATTTGGTAATTACCAAAAAGAATCCTTTCTTGATATCGTTGAGCCGATTGGCGGAATAAATTGGGAAGATTATAAAGGGACAAACAAGCAAGCCATCAATACTTTGACTGAAGAACTCAAAACTCAAGTGGCAAGCCGTGCAGAACTGCCTGATGGGTTATTTTAAATGCCACAAATTTTACTAAAAAACGCTCTTGTTAAGCGTCTTGGGGAACTGGGTTATCAAAGGCCATCCCATCTCAAAACGCCAAGTGGTGCATGGACTCTCAAGTCAACTCTTCTCAATGGCAATGCCGATGTGGAGATAAAAGATAATAATTCGTTTGAGGTGACTATGACAGACCATCTGTTTGCGGAATGTCTTTATACTGATTTTTATTATGGATATGAACGCATTTTAAAGCAAAATAATTGCTTGCCGATTTTACTCAAAGCAAACGATACACCTACAGCTTGGTCCTTAGTGACGGCTTATTACAGTGCTTTTTTTGCCGCGATAGAAATCGGTAAAATATTGGGTAGATTTAATACTTATCTTGAACAAAGCCACTGTTCTCAAATTCAAGGTTATTCAAAGAATTCATTTCAGGGTAAATTAGAAACCGGCAATTATTTAGGTGCTGCTCGTTTAGATACTCATCAGGGTTATATGATGATACGTTTTAAGAGTAGTGGTGAACGTCCACATAAAATGGCATGGAAAAATTTATCAGATATGTTTCCAAATTCTGAAAGAAAAAATGTATTTTCAGCAGCAAGGCAACAACAAATTAAACGATTTAAAGAGATTATCTCTAATGACTCAAAGAGTCGATGGCCAACACCGAGTGAAGTGCGTAACCAATGGAATTATACAAACGCTAATTATTATGGATCACTAGGTGAAGAATATGCTGATGTTTTTGCTAAACAGGCACTGTCTAAAAATGGTTGTTATTCTTGGGCAGCAAACAAACGTTTATCACCTAATGAAAAAAATATTGTGACTTCAATTGCATTCGTCAATACTGTATTACTAGATGTCATTGATAATATCAAGCCGAAAATGATTGGCTAATTTTGTAGATGCTCATCGAAAAAAACGGTCATGTTTACGAATCTTGTTAGTAACGACTCAGTCAGGTAGGGTGGGCAAACGTTTGTTTGCCCACCATTCCACTACTCTGCTCCAAAAAACATTCATTTGAAACTAAATCACTCTTTCATTGCCTCCATCAATGGGAACTTGAGCACCTGTTGTTTTGGAAAATATGGTTCCTGCCATGGCGCAGGCAAGCGTGGCAACTTCTTTTGAAGTGACTTCTGTTTTTAAGATGTTGTTGGTTTTGTACTCTTCAACGGTTAAACCATAGTGTTTTGCACGTTTTTCAAGCACTTCTGTTGTCCATATTCCGGTGTCGAAAACGGCGTTGGGATGAATGATATTGACTCGTATTCCTAAAGCACCGAGTTCTAAGGCGGCAACTCGCGCCAGTTGAGTTTGCCCCGCCTTGGCAACAGAGTAGGCTGATGCACCGGGTCCTGGTGCCATGACATTTTTGGAGGCAATCATAATGACGGCGGCTTCAATGCCCTTTGCTAAATAGGGGGTACAGGTTTGTAGTAGCCGTTGATGGCTGGTTAAATTAATTGCGATGCTTGAATCCCATGTTTTTGGGTTCATTTCTGCAATCGTTTGACTGGGGGAAAATAGCCCGGCATTGCTTATCAGAATGTCTAAGCCCCCAAAATGGCGAATGGTGGTTTCAACGGCTTTTGAAATCTCTTCATCAATTGTGACATCGCAGGTTATGCCAAGAATCTCTTTTTTGCCAAATAGCGTCGTGATGGTGGGGTTTAAATCTAAGGCGGCAATAGTTGCCCCTTGGGCGTGTAGGGCTTCTACACAAGCCCGTCCTATACCACTGGCGGCTCCCGTAACTAACGCAATTTTGCCTTGTAGGGGCGAACCTGTGTGTTCGCCCTTGCCGAGTTTGGCTTGTTCCAATTCCCAGTATTCCATGTCGAAAATGTCAGATTCAGGTAGGGTTTTCCATCCCCCTAATTTTTCTGCGATTTGAATCGCTTGAATGGTATGATCTTTGATGTCGGAAATTATGTTTGCTTCTTTGATAGTGCGACCAAAGCTGATAATACCCAATTCTGGCCAAATCGCCCAGCAGGGCGCAGGATTCAGTTGTGTCAATTGTCCATTGGTGTTTCGCTCAAAGTATTTGCAATAGGCATTGGCATAGTTGGCAATCTCTTCTTCAGGATTTTCTCCTAGAATAACAGGAATGGGTTTTGTGCGAATAACGTGATCAGGTGTTAATGGTCCGCGTGTGGCAATGGAAGCGACTTGGGGATGATGAGTAAAACTGATTGATTCTGGGGCGGTATCCATTATGGCAATCATCGCAGCCCCTTTTGTTTCAGAAACGCTTTTACGAATCTGTGCCAGTGCTAAGAGGTTTTCTTTGGGTGCAGTTTTGAGAGGTGGTGCAATGATAGCATTTTGTGCTTGAAGATAATTTTCTGCTTCCGTTACCAGTTGGATCATCCGTTCATAGCTCTTTTTTGCGTCGTCAGAAAACGTAAAAATGCCATGATTCATCAAAATGATTCCTTCTAAGGTTGCCCAGTCGATGCCTTGTGTCATTTCGTCAATTTTTTTGGCTAGAATAAAGCCGGGCATGACAAAAGGGACAATGAGTACACGGTTGCCGTAGATTTGACGAATCCGTTGTTCGCCAATTTCTGTATTGGTGATGGTGACAATTGAGTCGGCGTGAGTGTGATCGACGTATTTAAAAGGAATGAGTGCGTGTAAAATGGCTTCCACTGATGGATTGGGCGCGTTTGGATTCGTCATTGCTGAACGCTGAAGACGTACCATTTCAGAATCGCTTAATTGGGAAAGTCGTGCCATTTTTTTTAAGACTTCCAATTTGACAGGCGCGAAACCTGCTGCTTCAATGGTGGCTAAGTCCCACCCACTTCCTTTCACATATAATAATTCCTCAGTTTCTCCAAAAATATTGGTTGTATTTACTTTGACTGAGGTGTTGCCACCGCCATGTAGTACGAGGGCTGATTCTTGTCCTAATAGCCTTGAGGTATAGACTCGTAGGGCTAAAGGGTCATTTTGGGCTTTCGCCGCATCGTTCCATAAATTTTTCATTGTTTTTTTGTGAAATTAATTAGAAAAACCTGCCAGGACAATTTTTTTTATCTGAGTAGGGTGGGTAGGAACGAAGTGGAAACCCACCTTTTTGGTGGGTTTCGCTATCGCTCTACCCACCCTACATTTTACTAAAGCGACACTTCTAACATCCGTTCTAAAGCTAAACGCGCTTGCGCGGCAATTTCTGGTAACACTTTGATTTGATTAACAATATTTCCTTCAAGCAGATTTTCCAGTATCCATAATAAATGCGCTGGATCAATGCGATACATGGTTGAACACATACAGACAACGGGTGCCATGTAATGAACGAATTTGCCTTCTGCTTCGCTTTCTCGTGCGAGGCGATTGACTAAATTCACTTCGGTGCCAATGAGCCAACGGGTGCCGGGTGGTGAGGCTTTTACCGTTTTGATGATTAATTCGGTTGAGCCAATTTCATCGGATTTTTGACAGACTTCATAAGGGCATTCTGGGTGTGAAATGACTTTGCCTTCGGGATAGGTGGCTCGATATTTGTCAATATGTTCTGCGTGAAATTGTTGATGCACCGAGCAAAAACCATCCCAAAGGATGATTTTAGCGGCTTTAATTTCTTCTTGAGTTAAGCCGCCATAAGGTTTGTCAAAATCCCAGACGACGATTTGTTCTAAGGGAATGCCCATACGAACGCCTGTATTACGCCCCAAATGTTGATCGGGAAAAAATAAGACTTTTTCGCGTTGACTAAATGCCCATTCTAAGACGCGCTGTGCATTAGATGAGGTGCAGACAATTCCCCCATGAGAACCACAAAATGCTTTTAAGTCTGCCGCTGAATTAATATAGGTGATGGGGGTAATATATTCATCAGCCGCTTGTATTGTTGATAGTTCACGCCAGGCTTGTTCAACTTTTTCCAAGTTTGCCATATCTGCCATTGAACATCCTGCCCCTAAGTCGGGCAAAATGGCGATTTGTTCGGGTGCTGATAATATATCAGCCACTTCTGCCATGAAATGTACGCCGCAAAATACGATATATTCTGCACCAGATTGTGCGGCTTGACGCGATAGTTTGAGAGAATCCCCAGTATAATCAGCGTGTTTAAAAACTTCTTCACGTTGATAATGATGCCCTAAAATCACTAGGCGTTCACCGAGTGCCTTTTTAGCAGCCACAATACGTTCATGACATTGAGCGTCATTGAGGGATAAAAAATGATCGATAGAAAGTTTAGGAGTAGCCATAGTTTTTTTATTCTCTCAATGCGAATTAAGAATTTTTTTAAAAATGGAGTTCGAGGTTTTAGTTTTTTGAAAAAAAACTAAAACCTCGAAAACGCTTTAGCTTTGTAATGGAGTACATTCGAGGTTTGTCAGTCCGCCCAAAGCTGAAGCGTTGGACTCCTATTTTAACGCATTTGAAGATTTGATTGATTTCCTGTAACTACTCAGGTACTATCCAATATTACGTTAATGAGGCATTACCTGAGTAGTTACGATTACAACGTTGCTTCAAACCTGACAGGTTTTTAAAACCTGTCAGGTTTAGTTTTCTCTGATAAGGATAAATGATGAAATACAGTATTTTAGGAAACACTGATCTCAAAGTCAGTCGTATCTGTTTAGGAACAATGACTTGGGGCGAACAAAATACCGAAGCCGAGGCTCATGAACAATTGGATTATGCCCTGAGCCAAGGTATCAATTTTATTGATACGGCAGAAATGTACCCCGTGCCGCCAAAAATGGAAACTTATGGCTTCACTGAGACTTATATTGGCACTTGGTTAAAGAAACGTCAAGATAGGGATAAAATTATTTTGGCGACTAAAGTTGCTGGTCCAGGAGAGATAGCCAGCCATGTCCGAGGTGGACCACGCCTGAATCGTGACAATATCCGTCTCGCTGTCGAAGAGAGCTTGCAACGCTTACAAACGGATTACATTGATCTGTACCAAGTCCATTGGCCTGATCGAAATACCAATTTTTTTGGGCAACTGGGCTATACCCATAATGATAGTGAGGAAAGTACACCTATCGAAGAAACTTTAGATGCTTTAGGTGAATTAGTCAAGGCGGGTAAAATTCGTTATGTGGGTGTGTCTAATGAGAGCCCTTGGGGTGTGATGAGTTATTTAAAATTCGCAGCAGAATGCGATTTACCCAAAATGGTGAGTATCCAAAATCCCTATAACTTCTTAAACCGTACTTATGAAGTTGGTTTAGCGGAAATTTCTCATCGTGAAAAAGTGGGATTATTGGCTTACTCGCCTTTAGCGTTTGGTGTATTGTCGGGTAAATATCAGGGCGGGGCGCATCCTGTCGGTGCGAGATTGACTTTATTTGAGCGTTTTGATCGTTACACAAAAAATGAAGCAGCCCTTAAAGCGACAGAGGCGTATGTAGAATTAGCCAAAAAATATGCACTCGAACCAGCGCAAATGGCTTTGGCTTATGTAAACAGCCGCTCTTTTCTCACGAGCAATATTATTGGTGCAACGACAATGGAACAATTAAAAGCGGATATCGCTAGTATTGATTTGGAATTGGAGGATGTTGTACTTGAAGCCATCGAAGCGATTCATAAACAGCATCCTAATCCTTGTCCATAAGCCTTAACGGCTACATTTAAAGTTGATGGATGTTTATAAATAATGGGATGAAAAAAAATGACTGATACTATCGCACCAAGCGATAGCATCAGTTTTTGCTTGAAATGAAAAGTCATTTAAAGTATAAAGGAGGAATAACAATGAGATTGGTACTTCCATTTAAAGCAACGTGCCAATTCTACCATACCAAATAAATAAAGCAAGACTTTTTTTTAACTTTTTAAAAAATTTTTTTAACTTTTATATCAAAGCTAATAGCATAGCGGGATTTTGGAATAGTTATCTCGCTGCCAGAAATAGAGTTAATTATTAATTATTAATTATTAATTATTAATTAACTTAATTCGAGCCTCTTGCAAAACTCGCTTTTTCGAGTTTAGACTTAGAAATCCGATTTTTTGAAAAAATCGGATTTCTTAAACCTCCAAAACTCGCTTTTTCGAGTTTAGACTTAGAAATCCGATTTTTTGAAAAAATCGGATTTATTAAACCTCGTGTATTCAGAGTTTTGCAAGAACTTCTGGAATGAGAATTAAATAAAACCCGAAAGTAAACCTGTCAGGTTTGTTGCTCAAATTTTTGGAAGTAATTAAATCTTCATTTCTAAGTAGATTACACAGATTCAAACTGATAAAATTTGCACCTCATTGATAATGACTGAATCTATGAAACAAAAACTTTATATTAAAACCCTTGGCTGCCAGATGAATGAATATGATTCTTCACGCATGGCAGATGCTCTACAAGTTTCTCATGGGCTAGAATTTACTGATGATCCGACGGAAGCGGATGTATTGTTGCTCAATACCTGTTCTGTGCGCGAAAAGCCTCAAGAGAAAGTGTTTTCATATTTGGGGATGTGGCGACAATTGAAAGAGAAACAGCCTCATATTGTGATTGGAGTTGGTGGTTGTGTCGCAAGTCAGGAAGGGGGGGCTATTCGTCAACGTGCGCCTTATGTGGATTTAATTTTTGGTCCCCAAACTTTGCACCGTTTGCCCGCTATGCTCACTGAGACACAAAAAACTCATAAGTCTTTGATTGATATATCTTTTCCAGAAATTGAGAAGTTTGATTGTTTGCCAAAGCCGATGGCGAGGGGAGTAACTGCTTTTGTCTCTATTATGGAAGGGTGCAGCCATTATTGTACTTTTTGTGTTGTACCTTATACACGCGGCGAGGAAGTGAGTCGTCCTTTTGATGATGTCATTGGTGAAATTGCAATGTTGGCTGAACAAGGTGTGCGGGAAATTACGCTGTTAGGGCAAAATGTGAATGGTTATCGAGGGCGAATGGCAAATGGCGAAATTGCAGATTTGGCTTTATTAATAACTTATATTGCTGCATTTGAGAGAATCGGACGAATTCGTTATACGACTTCCAATCCTCAAGAATTGTCAGCGCATTTAATTCAAGTCTATGCTGAAGTACCTAAATTAGTGAGTCATTTACATTTGCCCGTACAAAGTGGTTCTGATCGGATTTTAAGTTTAATGAAACGAGGACATACGGCATTGGAATATAAACAAAAAGTGCGTCGGCTACGAGAAGTTTGTCCTAATTTAAGTTTGTCTTCTGATTTTATTATTGGCTTTCCTGGGGAAACGGAAGCTGATTTTCAGGCGACGATGCAATTAATCGAAGAGGTTGGTTTTGATCACTCTTTTAGCTTTCTTTACAGTCCCCGCCCTGGCACACCAGCAGCGAGTATGCCAGATAATGTGCCGATAGCCGTCAAAAAACAGCGGCTCGCTAAGTTGCAAGCGCGTATTATAGAAAAGACTATTCACATAAGTGAATCTATGGTTGGCACGGTTCAACAAATTTTGGTTGAACATCCTTCGCGTAAAAGTCCTCAAGAAATGGCGGGGCGCACTGAAAATAATCGGGTGGTGAACTTTAAGGCTGATGCTTCTTTAATAGGAAAATTTGTGGCGGTTAAAATTACTGAAGCATTGCCTAATTCTTTGCGGGGGGAATTAATGGAATCGTTGAATGAAACTTCTTCAATTCAGTGCCAATGAAAGCAGGGCAATTTTAAACGAGATAAACCCTTTTCCGGTTAAAACAAAATAATCATGTTTAAATTAAAGATTTGCAATTTATACGATGCTGTAGATTTATCAAAAACCTGGGCAACCCACACCGTTAGTTTGCTTGATCCAGGGAATGAAAACACTAATTTTTTCATCATTCCCGCCGCCAGTGAGAAACTACGGCGTTATTATTTCCATGATATAACGCCAGAAGATACTTGGAATCTTTATTTTAGAACAGAATTTCAATTAGCAACGCCTAAGCAAATTCAAGAGATTTTGGCGTTTACAGCATCATTAGTACCTACTGATAATTTATTAGTGCATTGTCATGCAGGTATTTCACGTTCAACGGCGGTGGCTTGCGGTGTTCTTTGTCAGCATGGATTAACACCTAGAGATTCGATTAAGCATGTCTTATCAATACGCAAGGAGGCTTTTCCAAATAGATTTATACTGAAACTGTTTGATGAACAGTTGGAATTGGAAGGGGAATTAGTGAAGGCTGTTTTTGAAGAATTTGTCCAAACTTAAATGAACCGATCTCTATTCAGGGCAATCCCTTGTGGTTGCTTGAGTCGTTACCAATCATTGTAGTAACTACTCAGGGCAACCA
>JAGLHR010000050.1 GCA_023143415.1 Thiomargarita sp.
TTTCTATTATCGCCCATATTGATCATGGCAAATCTACTCTTGCAGATCGATTTATCCAAATTTGTGGGGGATTGACAGATAGAGAAATGTCTCAACAAGTCTTAGATTCAATGGACTTGGAGCGAGAGCGTGGCATTACGATTAAAGCTCAATGTGTGACTTTGAATTATAAAGCAAAGGATGGGCAAAATTATCAACTCAATTTCATTGATACACCTGGTCATGTTGATTTTTCTTACGAGGTTTCACGTTCACTGGCGGCTTGTGAAGGCGCGTTGTTAGTCGTTGATGCGGCTCAAGGTGTGGAGGCTCAAAGTGTTGCTAATTGTTATACTGCCATTGAGCAAGGATTAGAGGTGATGCCTGTACTCAATAAAATTGATTTACAGGCTGCCGAACCGCAACGTGTCATCCAACAAATCGAAGAAATTATTGGGATTGAAGCCGAAGGTGCCCTCTGTGTCAGTGCAAAAACGGGTTTGGGGGTTGAGGAGTTACTTGAGTCTTTAATACAACGTATTCCAGCACCCAAAGTTCAATCAGATGATCGTTTAACTGCCCTCATCATTGATTCTTGGTTTGATAATTATCTTGGTGTCGTTTCTTTGGTTAGAGTGGTACAAGGTAGTTTGTCTAAAAAACAAAAACTTCTTGTGATGTCAACAGGGCGGCAGGTTCAAGTGGAAAAAGTGGGTATTTTTACCCCTAAACCACAAGATCGTGATGTCTTGGAAGCGGGTGAAGTAGGATTTGTCGTCGCCAATATTAAAGAGATTGATGGTGCGCCTGTCGGCGACACATTAACAGGTGCGTATGCACCAATTGATGTGCCCCTACCTGGTTTTAAAGCCATCAAACCGCGTGTTTTTGCCGGTTTGTTTCCAGTAGAAGGAAATGATTATGAGGCACTCCGTGAAGCATTAGCTAAATTGCGCCTTAATGATGCGGCTTTGCATTATGAACCTGAAACATCGCAAGCGTTGGGTTTTGGTTTTCGCTGCGGTTTTTTGGGTATGTTGCATAAGGAAATTGTACAAGAACGTTTGGAGCGTGAATATAAATTAGATCTGATTACGACTGCTCCCACTGTGATTTATGAGATTCTGACTACTTCTGGTGAAGTCTTGATGGTGGATAATCCTGCGCTACTGCCACCAACCAGTCAGATTGCGGAAATGCGCGAACCGATTGTGGAGGCTAATATGTTATTGCCCCAAGATTATTTGGGCAATGTGATCACGCTTTGTATTGAAAAACGGGGTATTCAGAAGAAGTTGCATTATCTGGCTTCACAAGTTTCATTGACTTATGAATTACCATTGAGTGAGATGGTATTGGATTTTTTTGATCGACTTAAATCTGTTTCACGGGGTTATGCCTCCTTAGATTATAGCTTTTTGCGTTTTCAAGCAGCTAACTTGGTTAAATTAGATGTTCTCATCAATGGTGATCGTGTTGACGCACTTTCCATCATCGTACATAAAGATAAAAGTTTATTACAAGGTCAACAACTTGTCAAAAGAATGAAAGAGGTTATACCGAGACAGATGTTTGATGTTGCGATACAATCGGCTATTGAAAGACATATTATTGCGCGTCAAACTGTTAAAGCATTTCGCAAAAATGTGACGGCTAAATGTTATGGTGGAGATGTGAGTCGCAAAAGAAAACTCCTTGAAAAACAAAAAGAGGGCAAAAAGCGGATGAAAAAAGTGGGTTCAGTTGTTATCCCCCAAGATGCGTTTTTAGCGGTATTAGGAATTGGAAAAAAATAAACGGAAAAAAAAATGAATTGGGACCTTGCAACAATTTTAGTCATATTAACAATTGTTTCTGGATTACTTTGGGTTTATGATAAAATGGTATTTGCTCCACGTCGGCAACGTGCATTGGAACGAGCTGATTTATCAATACCACCCAGTGAAACAGAACGTTTGGAAGCTAATTATACACCTGTTCTAGTTGATTTAGGGCGTTCTTTGTTTCCTGTTTTTTTTATTGTTTTATTATTGCGCTCATTCTTAGTTGAACCATTTCGTATCCCGTCTGGTTCTATGATGCCAACTTTATTGATTGGAGATTTTATCTTAGTCAATAAATTTAATTATGGAATCCGCTTACCTGCGCTTAATACTAAAGTGATTGATATTGGAAAACCAAAACGAGGTGATGTAGTCGTTTTTCGTTATCCAGAAGATCCGAGTATTCCGTTTATTAAACGGGTAGTCGGCTTGCCAGGTGATTTAGTAGAATATAACCATAAGCGTAAGATGTTGTATATCAATAATGAACCTATTGCACAAACGGTGGATGAGCAGAGGTATGTCGGTATAGGTGCGGGTAGTGATATGACGGGAAGGGAACTGCGCGTGGAGCATCTTTCTGATGTTGTCGATCATGCCATTTTAGTTCATCCTGATAGAATACGATATCTACCTGTTAAAAAGTGGGTTATTCCAGAGAATGAGTATTTTGTTCTAGGGGATAATCGTGATAATAGTAAAGATAGCCGTTTCTGGGGTACTGTGCCAGAGGAAAATTTGATAGGACGGGCTTTTTTTATTTGGATGAACTGGGATTGGGCTAATGGTGGTATTAGTTGGCAACGATTAGGAACATATATTAACTAATTTTTCTACATTGAATTAGAATTTTCAGAATAAAATATCAAATATGAGGTAATATTGTTGTTAAGTTATTGATTTTTATTATGTTTATAAAATTTAGTCATTTTGAAAACCTAAAAATCAATCATTTGAAGCTCTTGCAAAACTCATGGATGAAAGCGAGGGCGAACACACAGGATTCGCCCCTACAATCCGGAAAGACGTGATGTTTTGTAGCGAGGGCGAACACACAGGATTCGCCCCTACAATCCGGAAAGACGTGATGTTTTGTAGGGGCATTCGAGGTTTGAGTTTTTTTGAAAAAAAACTCAATTCGAGGTTCAAGTTTTTTCGGTAAAAAAACTTGAACCTCGAATCGAATCCTGTGTGTCTGCCCTGTGTCTGCCCTCGTGACATGAGTTTTGCGAGAACCTCATTTATTTTGAAAATTCTATTCGAGGCACTTTAGCCTCCAAAATATCTTCTAATTTAACTGAAAGGATTATGTATGAACTTCAATAAACATCAACAACGGGGGATGGGCGGCATAACGATGATGTTTCTTATCGTCATATTCATTTTCGCCCTGATCATTTTCTTTAAACTGTTTCCGGTTTATATGGAAAACTTGAAAGTGGTTAATGCGTTAGAAGATATCGCTGAAGATCAGAAAATCTTCAACAAAACAGATCGAGATATCCAAAGCCTTATCTTGCGTGAAATGAGTAAAAAGGATATTGAACTGTTTAATGCACAAAATATCAAAGAACATGTCACGATTGATAGAATAAGTGAGGAAGAGCTTGTCGAAGTCACGATGACCTATCAACAGGAAAAACCGTTTTTAGGCAATGTCTTTTTCCTGGTTAAATTTGAAGAGCGCGTAGAACTACCTTGAATCAAGAACATAAGCCTTTGTGCCAAGCGTTGGCTTACCGCTTTAAGCAAGAAGATTATTTAATCACCGCACTGACACATCGTAGTGCGGGGATTCAAAATAATGAACGCTTGGAATTTTTAGGAGACGCACTACTCAGTTCTATTATGGCAGAAGCGTTGTTTAAGCGTCTTCCAGAAGCGCGTGAAGGTGAATTGACACGCAGACGTGCCAATTTAGTTAAACGAGATACTTTGGTACAAATTGCACAACAGCTTGAATTGGGAAAATATTTACGGCTAGGCGGGGGTGAATTAAAAACGGGAGGCGAAATGCGTGCCTCTATTTTAGCAGATACAGTGGAAGCGATTATTGGGGCGATTTATCTTGATAGCAGCATGAAAACTTGTCAATCAGTGGTTTTGCAGCTTTGGGATAAACGGCTTAATAATTTGTCACAGCGTAAAATAAAGGATCCCAAAAGTCGTTTACAAGAATATTTACAAGGTAAACAACAACCGTTGCCGACTTATCGCGTGTTAGCCATTAATGGTACCGCCCATGCCCAACATTTTAAAGTGGAATGTATTATAACCGGTTTGTATCAACCTACTTATGGCAGCGGTGAAAGCCGCCGCCGTGCTGAACAATCCGCCGCAGCGGATGCTTTGAGAGTACTTAATGTCGAATGAAGGATATTGTGGTTATGTCGCTATTATAGGTCGTCCAAATGTAGGCAAATCTACTTTGCTTAATCATTATCTTGGACAAAAAATTAGTATCACTTCGCGTAAACCACAAACAACACGCCATCGCCTTTTGGGAATCAAAACAAAGGGCAATGTTCAGATTATTTATGTGGATACGCCAGGCTTGCACAAGCGTCAACATAATGCGATGAATCGTTATCTTAACCGTGCTGCAACGAGCAGCATAGTGGGTGTTGATGCTATTGTGTGGCTGGTAGAAGCGTTACAGTGGACAGAGGAAGATTCTTTTGTTCTCAATACCTTAGCTAATATTTCATCCCCGATTATTTTGGGTGTGAATAAGATAGATAAAGTCTCCGATAAAAATACTCTATTACCTTATCTGGAAAATGTCGCAACCAAGCGGGATTTTACAGATATTGTACCCATTTCAGCCAGTAAAGGTCATAATCTAGTTGAACTTGAAACCAAAATTGTTCAATTACTCCCTGTTAGTATTCCCTTATTTCCAGAAGATCAAATTACTGATCGATCCGAACGTTTTTTAGCCGCTGAATTAATACGCGAAAAATTAGTCCGCCGTTTAGGGGAAGAATTACCTTATCGTATTACAGTACAAATTGAGCATTTTTCAAATGAAAAAAATTTGACCCATATCAGTGCCCTTATTTGGGTGGAACGGCAAGGGCAAAAAGTGATTGTCATTGGTAAAAAAGGCAAAGGGCTTAAATCTGTAGGCATTGAAGCTCGTAAGGATATGGAAGTTATGCTTGGGTGCAAGGTTTATTTGCAACTTTGGGTTAAGGTGAAGCAAGGTTGGTGTGATAATGAACGCGCTTTGCTACAGTTGGGATATGCTGATAATTAGAGTCTGAAGACTCATTTTCCTGAAGTCTGTTTTGAAAAACCCAGTTTCTTGAAGAAACTGGGTTTCTAAATGTCACGAAGAGAAATCAAGTTTTTTCAAAAAACAAAAAACGGGGTTTCTCACCTCTCATATTCGTTTACCCACCCATTTGCTGTACTCAAGTTCACAGACGAAAAACGACAATTTACCCAGATAATAAAGGATACGATATGGAACGCCAATACCAAATCTTAATCGTTGATGATGACGATGATATTCTTTCTAGTTACCAAGATTACTTTACAAAACAAGGTTTTATAGTTAAAGTAGCCCATAATGGCATTGAAGGGCTAGAAAAACTCCGTGAAATCGACTTTGATGTCGCCCTAGTCGATATCAATATGCCCAACATGAATGGACTTGAAATGATCAAACAGGCTAATAAGGAAAATATAGATACTGACATGGTTATATTGAGTGGAGAGGGCGAGGGCGATAGGAATGATGCGATAGCAGCGATCAATATTGGAGTCAGTGCTTGGTTTGAAAAATCTCGTGGCGTAATGAGCGATTTGCTAAATAAAATCAAAGAGTTATCTGGATTTATCTCGCTTAACGAGATTGAACGTCTTTTATCTGCACTTCATCAACCGGATGGCTATCGATGACAACTCAAGTAGGCTCCCAATATTATTTTGATGCGAATGCGCTGTTCAAATACTATCAAGACGAAAAGGGTTCTTTAAGGATACGACGGTTAGTTGCCCGTACACCTCACCCTATTTTGGTATCAGAGTTAACATTGTTAGAATGCTTTGGTATAGCTGTGAAGCGTCACCGTCAAAAGCGGTTAAAAAAGAAAGTGATCAGAAAAATGCTGAAACATCTTAGGAAAGATGTTTGTGCACAAGTTCGTCCGTTTACCCTCATTTTCATGTCTGATGGTTTATTTCACTTGGCTGAAAATATTTTGCTGCAATATGCCCTGACTTTTGACATCGGTTCAAATGATGCTTTACACTTGGCTATCGTGAAAAAATTACCATTCGAGGCTAAAGTTTTTCTTCAAAAAACTTTAGCCTCGAATACACTCTTCTCCTATCCTAGTCACATCGGACAATTCAATGCAAAATGTTTGTGAACAACTTTCAATTCCTTTTTATGATCCAGAAACGGAGTGAAAGAACTCTGTAAGTACCTGTGCATATCGGATATTTAGAAACCCAGTTTTTTCAAATTAGGCAGGAGCGTGAAAATAGTCTTCCCATAGATAGAGAAACGGGCAGTTTTTTGAAAAAACTGGGTTTCTTTTACTCGATTATCAAGTTTTTAGCCTACCATCTTATTTGAATCAGAATTTTCAGAATTTTACAATTTTCAGAATACGAATCGGCGATATTATCATTAAGTTATTGATTATATTATGTTTATTATATTTAAGCCCTTTCAATTAAACTCAAATTTTTGATTTTGAATCTAACCGATATTCTGAAAATTCTCAAATTCTTAAATTCTGATTCAATATTTGAGGCGAAAATTTTTCTTCAAAAAACTTTAGCCTTGCAAGTTATTTTGTTCCTAAACATTGAGAAAAGACTCAAATGGATAAAACACACTTAGTAGAACTATTGCTTGACTGCCCTAGCATGAAGGATGCAGAGACTCGGAAAACAATAATGAGTCAATTGCCGCCGCATATTCACGATGTGATTGAAATCAGTCGTCATCCCAAAGGGCAAGTATTGAACATCGTCAATGCTTGTATGAATTTTGAGGAGGCATGACCAAGTTAATAGAAACGATTCGTTTTTTTGATGATAAAACGATTCCTTTTCAAACATTGGTTCGTCGGATCAATCAAGAAAAGAGTGAAAATACAGAACGACAATGGCAACCCATAGGAGGTTCACTGATGCAACATCGACACATTCTTATTATTTCTCTGCTGGTTTTATTAACTCTGTTCATAGGAATATACCTCGCCAAAGGGGGAAATACGGTCAACATCGACAAGGAATTGATGGCTAAGACTGCTACCCTGAATCCAGAAGAGCCTGAAGTCGCTAAATTGGTAGAACAAGCCAAGCAAGCCATAGATAATGGTGAATTTGAGCAAGCCAATAAGCGGTTGGTATCAGCAGCTAAGTTTTTAGCGGCTAATGGCAAGTTAAAGAAGACGCAATTGGCTTATCGGGAAGCGGGGGAATATTACGAAAGAGCGGCTAATTTACTACCTGCGGGAAATGATGAGGCCTTAGCTCTTTATTTGAATTGGGCGGGGTTTGCTTTTCATCATGCTGGATTATATAACCAAGCCAAGCCGTTGTATGAAAGGGCTTTAGCTATTCGTGAAAAAATCTTTGGCAAAGAACATCCTGATGTTGCAACTAGCCTTAACAACTTGGCAGCATTGCATGATTCCCAAGGCAACTTTGACCAAGCCAAGCCGTTGTATGAAAGGTCATTAGCTATTAAAGAGAAAGTCTTTGGCAAAGAACATCCAAGCGTTGCAACTAGCCTTAACAACTTAGCAAAATGGCATGATTCCCAAGGCAACTATGACCAAGCCAAGCCGTTGTATGAACGCTCTTTAGCTATTAAAGAGAAAGTCTTTGGCAAAGAACATCCAAGCGTTGCAACTAGCCTTAACAACTTAGCAGAATTACATAGAGTTCAAGGCAACTATAACCAAGCCAAGCCGTTGTATGAAAGGGCTTTAGCTATTAGTGAGAAAGTCTTTGGCAAAGAACATCCAAGCGTTGCAATTAGCCTTAACAACTTGGCAGCATTGCATGATTCCCAAGGCAACTTTGACCAAGCCAAGCCGTTGTATGAAAGGTCATTAGCTATTAAAGAGAAAGTCTTTGGCAAAGAACATCCAAGCGTTGCAACTAGCCTTAACAACTTAGCATCATTGCATAGAGTTCAAGGCAACTATGACCAAGCCAAGCTGTTGTATGAAAGGGCTTTGGCTATTTTGGAAAAAGTTCATGGTAAAGAGCATCCACTTGTAGCAACTAGCCTTAACAACTTAGCAAAATGGCATTATTCCCAAGGCGACTATGACCAAGCCAAGCCGTTGTATGAAAGGGCTTTGGCTATTTTTGAAAAAGTTCATGGTAAAGAACATCCAAGCGTTGCAACTAGCCTTAACAACTTAGCAGAATTACATAAAACCCAAGGCAACTATGATCAAGCCAAGCCGTTGTATGAAAGGGCATTAGCTATTCGTGAAAAAGTCTTTGGCAAAGAACACCCAGACGTTGCACAAAGCCTTAACAACTTAGCAGGATTGCATAGAGTTCAAGGCAACTATAACCAAGCAAAGCCGTTGTATGAACGTTCGTTAAAG
The DNA here is from genome assembly GCA_023143415.1 of Thiomargarita sp. GTDB lineage: Bacteria > Pseudomonadota > Gammaproteobacteria > Beggiatoales > Beggiatoaceae > QNES01. The sequence goes on from JAGLHR010000050.1 coordinate 8,393, forward strand.
ATTTTTAAACAATTTCTTGGACCTAACCATCCCAATGTGCGTATTGTTACAGAAAACTACAACATCTTACTTTCTAAAATGGCTAACCAATAACTACATTGGAGTACAACGCTTTGAAAAAACCGCCGAGGTTTCCAAAACCTCGGAGGTTTGGCTGCCAAATTTCTGAAAGTCTATAACTATGCAAAACCTGAACGAATTGTTTTCCATTGTAATAAGCCGCTTTGAAAGCATTAATCTGTTTTTTGCTGATCGTTTGGCTCGTTAAAAGACTTGTTTAAAACTCGACTCTCACGTTTTTTTAACAATAACTACAAGGATTTGATATAAGATTCGAGGTTCAAGTTTT
>JAGLHR010000500.1 GCA_023143415.1 Thiomargarita sp.
TGGAAGCACCTTGCGTCACATCAGTCACTAAACAAGGTACTGTTTTTGCATATTGATTTTTAAAAGGTCTATTTTATTCTTAAAATGTCTATTAATAATTCTTAAAATGTCTATTAATAATTCTCAACAAAATAGTCTATTAAATTGGACACCCCATATCACCGTTTCCGCTGTTATTGAGTCTGAGCAACGCTTTTTGTTAATTGAAGAAGAGTCAGACGGATTAATTGTATTTAATCAACCCGCAGGGCATTTGGATGAAGGTGAAACTTTGATTGAGGCTGTTGCCCGTGAAACTTTAGAAGAAGCGGCTTGGCATTTTGAAGCCCAATCTGTCGTTGGTATTTATCAATATACAAGCCCTGTTAATGAAATCACTTATTTACGAGTTTGTTTTTGTGGAAGACATCATAGCCACGAGCCAGATCGTGTTTTGGATACAGGCATTTTACGAGCCTTATGGTTGACACGAGAAGAGGTTGCAAGCCTTTCAAATTTACGCAGTCTTATGGTATTGCGCTGCATAGATGATTATATTGCGGGAAATCGTTATCCTTTGTCTTTAATTACCCAAATGTGAAAATAGTGAATTATTTATTTGTAAATCATTGGTAACGACTCAGGGCAACCATAAAGGATTGCCCCTACAATATTCTTCTGTCGAGTGACGAAAATATTCTTATGTCGTAGGGGCAATCCCTTGTGGTTGCCCTGAGTCGTTACAACTCATAATGTTGCGTACCATATTTGCTATTTTCTATTCACTATGTTATAATATAAAAATATAAGGAAACTTTAAAACGAGCCAAAGCGTTGAACTCCATTTCTAAAGTGAAAGTCCAAAATGAAAAAACGAAAACATCAAATATATGTAATAAGTATAGGAGAATTTATAATGCTAAATCAAGAAAAAAAACCATTTATTAGGCACCCTTCTGAAATACCAATAGAGATTGGTATAAGCAAATCTACTTGTAAAAATAGAGGTTTGAGCCATTTTAATTTAGGTGGATTGATATTTGAATCAAATCAAAATTGGCAAAGGGGCAGCTTAATTGGTATTCGTATTCCTTTAATTGATCCGATGTTTGAAACGACAGGGCAGGTGGTCTGGTGCAAAAATAAAACCACATATTTTGATGTTGGCGTTGAAATGATGGATAAAGAAGACGCTTTTAGAGTTCGTATGGTAGAACAGGCTTGTCAAATTGAAAGCTATAAAAATAGACTTAAACAACAAGGGCGAAATTTGACGACTAATGAAGCCGCAACGGAGTGGATAAGTGAATATGCTGCTGATTTTTCACCTGCTTAGGAAAGTGCATGAAATCAAATCGACAACCAAACAGGTCGGGTTACGTTTCACTAACCCGACCTACATTCAATTGTCTAAATAATTTAAGGTTTAACACGGTTAAAATTTTTATATTGATAAGCTTGAATGACTGCAATAACCTCTAAAGGTTCATCATCATCTTCACTTTCTAAACGCATACGCACCGCGTTAGGTAATCCTTTTCGTTCTTTGCCCTCCCATTCTTTCAGCCATTTTGTGTCTTCTTGTATTTTTTCATCAACATATAAGTATTCAAAATAGGCTTTATAACCTTTCAATACCGTTATTGCTGCGGCATGTTCTTCTAAAAGTTCAGTCGGATCACTGGCAAATGCGGGTATGATGCGAATTTCTATGCCCCCTTCATCATCATCGCTGGGTAATAATTGCCACGCTGTTAATCCAGGCTGCCGCCCTGGGGAAACCGTTGATACCCAAGCAATTTGTTTTTCATCGCCTTCAAAAAAGAGGTATTCTCTGTTTTCATCCTGATCTTTGTAGGAATGTGGAAATGCGCCATCAAGTGCCCTTTCAATTTGTAATAAAACGAGTACTTTATCTAAGCTTTCATCAAGGCGATTACTAGAACGAGTCCATTCTTTAAGAACGCTGTGCATTCCCATTGCCAATAGCAACATGACGAGTGTTGACAATGTGAGCGCGATCAATAATTCTAGGAGGGTAAAACCTGTGTGGGAGGATCGATGAGTTAACAAGTGTTTAATGGTGAATGGTGAATGGTGAATGGTTTTCGAGGTATTAGTTTTTTGAAAAAAAACTAAAACCTCGAAATGGTAAATTATGAATTAAGAGTTGAAATTTTTTTGAAAATGGAGTTCGAGGTATTAGTTTTTTTTCAAAAAACTAATACCTCGAAAACGCTTTAGCTTTGTTGCT
>JAGLHR010000501.1 GCA_023143415.1 Thiomargarita sp.
CTTTAGGCTGAAATCTTGTTCAAAAACTGATGGCGAAGGTATTAATAGAAAATACTTAATTGCTAATTGTTAAATTTAAATAATTTAATGCCCAAACAATAAATCCAAAATACGATACGCAGATTTCTCTGGATAAAAATGGGCAATATCTTTAATGGCTTGTTTCATTAATGACATTCGCAATTTATCATCATCCACCAACGTCGTCAAAGCAGTATAACAGGTTTGATAAGAAATCGTATCTATAACCAGCGCATTTCTTTGATGGATAGCAAAACTATCTGTTCCACCAATATTGGGAACAATTACTGCCACACCACAAGCCATCGCCTCCATCGCTGTTAATCCCATCGCTTGAAAGTTTGAAAAATCAACGAATATGTCAATTTGGTTAAATAAGATAGCGATTTCTTTAGGTAGGCAAATCTCTAAATTGCGATATTTAAAATCGCGTGGCAAAGCTAAAAATTCTGGATCATCATCGGCTACGCCAAACAAAATAATTTCTACTTTATCCTCAAATTTCTGCTGGATTTCACGTAGCACCTGCATGGTACGTCTCGCCCCGCGCCGAGTGCTAGAGGGACGAATCATCGCGCTAATCCGTACTTTATCTTGCCCTGTCCGTTCTAAACGAGGCTGAAAAAGGTCTAGTCGACAACTGGCCCCAATGACTGTACAGGGCAGTTTGATTTGTTTTTCAACCTCCCTTTTATTCCATCGCGTTTTTGTAAAGCATACTATATTAGGAATACGCAAATAGGAAATCCAAGCATTGCGAAATTCCGGAACTGTACGAAAATAATAAGACGCAAACCGACGACGCAACCAAGCCGACTCCCAAAATAACCGATAATGTGCGGGTTGATTCACATAAAAATAGGGTTCAAAATCTTGTATATAGTAGGCAATTATCGGGCTATTTTCTTGTTCGGCTAATGGTGCAATCCATTCAACAGAGTGATAAGCTGTTGCAATGACGGCATCAAAATCACGACATAAATTGGGTATATCAAAATCAGCTTCAGCATAAATGACAGGCACATCTAGTTGAGGATAGCATTGTTCAAATCCTGTTTTATGATGCAAAAAATTAAGAATATGGACATCAATGCCCATACGCAGCATGGCGCGGGCTTCATCAATCACCACATTAGCCCCGCCTCCAATTTCCATCACGGGTAGAACAAAAACCACTCGTTTGCCGCGCCAATAATATTGAGCTTGGGTGATAAAGTTCCAACGTTCTATTATCAGTTTGGCACGAATACGAATACCTTGTAGCACCCGACTGTTTTTACAAAAATCAATACCCGCCTCAAGAGTAGTTTGTCCATATTTATCAACTAAAACATTAAAAGCGTGATCAGCTAACTGTTTACGCCGCTTATGAGAATAACTTTTCGATTGGGCATGATAAATATAGACATTATCGGCTACAGCCAATTCCCAGCCTGCCTGACGGGCGCGAATACAATAATCATTCTCTTCACCATACCCTTGTGGAAACGCTGCTTCATCAAAAATACCTATATTTTCAATGAGTTGGCGTTTAATGAATAAACAAAAACCATTGAGAAAAGGTAAACGTGGATATAAACGCGCTGAGTGCGCCGCAATTCTTGCAGCCATTTCTGTGACACTCAGATCGGTAGGTAAAGGATTAGTCGCCCAATCGCCCTGAGATTCAAACTCTGGGATAGATTGCCATGAGGCTGTATTACTCAAAGGGCCTACCAGCCCAATCTTAGGATCAGATTCTGCACAAGCCACCATACGATCCAACCAGTAGGGTGTCACGATAGTATCACTATTTAAAAGTATGACAGACGCACTTTTCGCTGCCCGTAATCCCTGATTAGCAGCACAGGTATAGCCACGCGCCTTTTCATTTCTTAAAAGGACAGTTGAATGGATACATGCATAGTCGCGCAAATAGTCACGAGTTTCTGTTTGGCTACCATCATCAATAATAATTAAAGTATAGGGCGGCGTGCTATATTGTATGATTGAGTTAAGGCAGCGTTGGACATCTGCTAAGGCATTATGTACGCAAACAATGATGTCAACGGGTTGGTGGGGGGGTACGCTTGCAGCGTTAAGTTGATAAGTGGGTTCTGTGATTGAGATTTGCAAATTCATTAGTCAATCATCCGAGATAGGATATTTAAATGTTTTAAAAATGGTTAGCCTTGAAATCAATTTCAAGGCTGAAAGCATTCGAGGCTAAAGTTTTTTCTTTTAAAAAAACTTTAGCCTCGAATAGTCTGCTCAAGCAGGCTGCCCGAATTAGCTGGCTTTAGCCTGTTTTAGCTTTTAGCCTTGAGATCTCTGTACAGGGCAAAAAATCAAATATTTTAATGTAGGGTGGGTAGAGCAATAGCGAAACCCACCAAAAATGTGGGTTTCCACTTCGTTCCTACCCACCCTACATTTACTTATAATGAGGCACTACCTGAGTCGTTACAAAAATGATTTTGTTCTTCAATTAAAAGTTTAAAATCTTCTATCAAATAAAAACCAAGAAGTGCATTCATTATTGCCATTTTGGATATATTTTTTAAATCATCTAACCGAATTGTGGCTTCAAGCAGTTTTTTCTCCCTTAACAATCGCTCTCGTGTTGTTCCTTTCAATAAGGGCATTGATGGTGTTAGCCATTTATCTTGATGCAAAAATGCCACATTAGCTATAGAAGTCTCTGTGACAAGCCCTTTTTTTATAATTAAAATATCATCAGCTTGCCCTTTAAATTGCATTAAATGGTTTAAATTTTCTCGGTTGAAGTATTTAAACGGATAAGTGATATTATCGTTTTCAATGACTTTGAACGTTTTAAAGTTTCTGTTTTGAAGGGGGCTATATTCAATCGTTTCAATCGTTTTGGCATAAATAATTCTGCATTTATAAATCCCACTTTGTGGTGCCTGAATAAAATCTTTTAGATCAATTTCATCTTTAGCATTAAATAGAATTTGCCTACTTTTATTTAAACGCGCATGGTGAAATGCTAAAAATGGAGCGGCACCATTAACTATCTTGATCGTTTCTAAAAGTTTATTCATCTCATTGTGTTACTTGAACATCAAATTTTTCGTCTGACAACAACAATAACTACAAGGATTGTATATAAGATTCGAGGTTTTAGTTTTTCTTCAAAAAACTAAAACCTCGAATGGATTACAAACGCTAACTACAAGGATTGTATATAAGAAGGGATTAAAACGAGCATCGATCCAATCCCTTCTTATATATAATCCTTGTAGT
>JAGLHR010000502.1 GCA_023143415.1 Thiomargarita sp.
CATAGTGCGTCACATCAGTTATTATATTCTTCTAATATAACAGTCGATTTCAGAACTAAACATCTTTCATCATTCACCATTCATCATTCACCATTATTCACAATATGAACATTTCCAACACATTTTCTACTTTACCCCCCTTGCTACAGCGCGAAGTTAATCTGATATGGCAAGATTACCAAGAACAAGCGAGTTCTGAACAAATCGCTTATTTAGCAGAACATTCGCGTGTTTTTGAAAGTCTTCCCAAAGTGTGGGCGTGTAGCCTATTTGTGGCAAAAAATTCTGTGCAATCACCAGCTTTGCTCCATGAACTCATTGAAAGTGGTGATTTATTGAACGCATCTAGCAATTATTCGCAATCCTTAGCATTGTTTGAACCCAAAGAACAAAGCGATTTAATGCGCATCTTACGTTTATTTCGCCGCAGGGAAATGCTTCGCATTGCTTGGCGCGATTTGGCGGGCTGGGCGACTTTGGAAGAAAGCCTAAAATCACTCTCCAATTTAGCAGATGCCATGATAAATGCGGCACTGACTTGGCTTTATAAACAATTGACTGTGCAATTCGGTACGCCCTTTGATGAAGAGGGTATTCCACAATCCCTAGTTGTATTGGCATTGGGTAAACTCGGTGGGCAAGAACTTAATTTTTCTTCTGATGTCGATCTGATTTTTGCCTACCCTGAATCTGGGGAAACAAAAGGTGTTAAACGTGTGCGTACCAATCAAGAGTTTTTTCTACGCTTGGGGCAGCAATTGATACATGTTTTGAGCAATATCACAGTTGATGGCTTTGTTTTTCGAGTTGATATGCGCCTGAGACCATTTGGCGATGCCGGACCTTTAGTGATGAATTTTTCTGCGATGGAAGATTATTATCAAACCCATGCCAGAAGTTGGGAACGTTACGCGCTGGTTAAAATCCGTGTTGCGGCAGGAGATAAACCGGCTGGAAAGTCGCTGCTTAAAACCTTGCGCCCTTTCGTGTATCGTCGCTATTTGGATTTTAATGCCTTTGACGCTTTACGCAATATGAAGGCTTTGATTGATCAAGAATCATATCGAAAAGGACTTAATAATAATATTAAGTTAGGGGCTGGAGGCATTCGTGATATTGAATTTACATGTCAAGTGTTTCAATTAATACGCGGAGGGCAGCAACCCGCATTACAACAAAGGCATTTACTCAGCACGTTGGCACAATTGGAAAAATACCAGATTCTCTCCAGTGAAGTCGCCGCCCATTTGCGCGATGCTTATCGCTTTTTGCGCTTAACTGAAAACCATTTACAAGCGATTGAAGATAGACAAACGCAAACTTTACCAGATGATGAGTTAAATAAAGCCCGTTTAGCTTATAGCATGGAATTTGATAACTGGGATTGCTTTCTTGCAAAACTGCTCTACCATCAACAACAAGTGCATATTGAGTTTGAACAAGTCATTACTCCAAAACCGGTTGAAGAGTCCATGCAATCTATAGAATCAAAGCATTGGAAAACATTATGGATGGGGGGATTGCATGACGAAGCTGAATCGTCATTAAGCCAAGCCGGTTTTCAGAACCCGCCAGAAGTGTTAGCTCATCTGCAACAGTTTCTTGAATCACGGACAGTAAGTCGATTCACGCAACAAGGACGAGATAAATTAGATACTTTGATTCCTTTATTAATTGTGGCGGCAATTGAACAGCAATACCGAGATGATGCGATACATCGCAGCTTGAAATTTATTGAATCCGTTGCACAACGCGGGGTTTATCTTGCTTTATTAATAGAACGCCCACAGGTATTAAAAAAATTGGTGCATTTATGTGCAGAGAGTGCTTGGGTTGCCGAACAAATTACCCGTTATCCGCTGTTATTAGATGAACTGCTTGATTCGCGCCGCCTCTCTGATCCACTGAAACCGGCGGAATTAGAAAACGCTTTGCAAGCTCAATTAGCACATCTGCCAATGGATGATTTAGAGATGCAAATGGACAACTTGCGTCAATTTAAACGTGCTTATGTTCTACATATCGCTGCCGGTGAATTATCGGGCAAGTTAACGGTTGAAACCACGAGCGATAATCTCGCTGCCATTGCAGATACTTTAGTTCGACAAGCATTAAGTATGGCGCGTGAGTACCTTGTTCAAAGACATGGGGAGCCGCGATGTCAGTATGAGAATGAAACTATTCATGCGGGACTTTGTATTGTCGCTTATGGCAAAGCCGGTGGGATAGAATTAAGCTATGGTTCTGATTTAGATATGGTTTTTTTGCATGACTCCTGTGGAACACAACAATTCACAAATGGTGAAAAACCTTTAGATAATCAAGTCTTTTTTGTGCGTTTAGCACAGCGCATTATTCATATTATCTCTACCAGAACGCCAGCCGGTATTTTGTATGAAGTCGATCCCCGATTACGCCCAGGAGGCACATCTGGCATGTTAGTTACTAGCTTGGATGCTTATGAAACTTATCAAGAAAAAAATGCGTGGACATGGGAACATCAGGCTTTAATTCGTGCAAGAGCCATTGCTGGGAATACGGAAAGCAGGGAACGATTTGAAAGTATTCGCCGCAAGATTCTGAGTCAACGTCGCGACACTGATAAATTAAAACAAGACGTTTGTGATATGCGGGAGAAAATGCGTGGCAATTTAGACAAAAGCAAGCCCACTCAGCCGCCATTTCATGAGGAGGGTCTTTTTGATTTAAAACAAGGGCGTGGGGGCATTGCAGATATTGAATTTATCGTTCAATATATTGTTCTTTCTTCGGCGGCGGATTATTCTGGCTTATTAGAGAAAACGGGAATGTTGCCCTTGTTACGGTTATTTGCTAAATATAAATTGCTTGATGAATCTGCTTGTACTCAACTTAGCGAGGCTTACCGTGTTTATCGTGCTGAAACGCATCGTTTAACTTTGCAAAATCAACCAGCACAGGTGAAAAATGCGCTTTTTTCTGAACAGCGTCAACAAGTGATGCAGTGGTGGGCTGACATTTTGGAATAGACTTATACTGGAATGATGAATGATTTTTCTCGTTCCCACGCCGGTGCGTCAATGCCATTAAGTTAAGCCTTG
>JAGLHR010000503.1 GCA_023143415.1 Thiomargarita sp.
AAAAAACTTGATGATCGAGTTTTATGTTTTCGATGTTTAAGTTTTTCTTCAAAAAACTTAAACATCGAAATGAAAACTCACTTGATTTTTAATTCTGAAAATTCAAAAATTCTGAAAATTCTGATTCTAACAATAAAAAATGTCCTATACACTAAAAAGTTTATAACCGCATTTATTATACTCTAAATCATCTTTAGGCAAAGAACCTTTTTTAAGGATAATCAATAAGTCTTTGTTTTATATAAAACTTTATAAAATAACGCCTTAAAAATAGAATAACTCTTGTTTTGCAAAAGTGGCTAATTGCGAAAAAATCACAAATTGCAATTGGGATTTTGTCGGATTTATCTATCACTTGTTGTTTCAAACATTATTAGTGATTATGTACAAAAATCTCAAGTCAAATTTCCAATTTGCATTTTTTCATAAGATGAGTTATAAATAAGTTTTTTAACCTCGAAAATCCTTTAATCCGTTTAATTCATTCAAATTCAAAAAAGTGATTTTTTTGACACAATTGAGTCTTACTTATGCTTATAGTAGAAAAAGAAACCGCCATGGAAACGCTCATGGAAACGCTAAACAAATTCAGGGGAACGCTAAAACAACTCATTGTTTACGGCGTTTTCCTGATGATTCTTCTGGTAATTGCCTTCCTACTTCACTCATCTGTTTTTAAAACAGAATCGGGCTACATCTACCATTCTCAAGATATGATAATGCGTAAAATTGATGTCTATGACAAACCAGGGTTTCACTTCAAAATACCCTTTTCGTATCAAGTAACACGTTACGTCAAAGCATGGACTGTCTCTTTTGGCATCGCCTACGATGGGCAACAAATTCGCAGTAAGGAAGCCATTCAAGTCCGTTTTGCCGATACCTATACGGCAGGAATTCCCGCCACTTTTCGCTTTAAATTACCAGCGAACAAAGAAAATATCAAAATGATTCATCAGGAATTTAGGAGTTTTGGTGATTTAATTGATTCACTCTTGATCAAAACGGCGCGTGATGTCGTGGTGAATACGGCAACGCAATACACTGGTGAAGAGTTTTATCTGGGCGGTTTCAATGAGTTCAAGGCTGCACTGGCTGATCAACTTCGTAATGGCATCTATAAAACAGTGCGTAAACGAATCCTTGAAGACGAACAGCCTGGTTCCACATTGGTTCGTCAAAAAGAACTACAGAAAACAAAAACATGGGTTTGGAAAACAATACCTGTTTTAGACGAAAAGGGTAATAGAATCCGTTTGGATAATCCACTCAACCCTTATGGGATTGAAGTCACACAAATTACCCTGGGTGAACCCAAAGCTGAACCGCAACTGGGAACATTGCTGGCTGAAAAAAAACGTTTAGTCGCAGAACGCATTAAAGCGGTGCAGGCGCAAGAAACCAGCAAAGAACAAGCGATCACCGCGCAACTTGAGATCGAAGTTGAGCGGGCTAGAGAATCGCAACTAAAAATGAAAGAAAAAGAACTGGCACTCATCGATAAACAACGTGAAGTTGAAGAAGCCCAAAAGCAAGCGGAAAAGGAAATCGTTGAGTATAAAAAAACCAAATCTTTGGCTGCCATTGATAAGGCAAAAGAACTGGCTATTCAAATTGAAGAAGAAAAAATCAAGTTGGCAAAAAAAGCCGAAGAATTAGCTATTGTCAAGGCAAATGAGAAAATTCAATTGGCGGAAAAAGCCAAAGAATTAGCCGTTGTTGAAGCGGAAATGAAAATTCAATTGGCGAAAAAAGTCTCTGAATTAGCCGTTGTTGAAGCGGAAACGAAAGTGAATTTGGCGAAAAAAGCCAAAGAATTAGCCGTTGCAGAGAAAAATAAGGATATTCAAAAAGCCAACTTTGAATCGGCACAATTTGAAGCGAAAGCGATTGAAGAAAAAGGGGTTGCTGAAGCCAATGTTCTCAAAGCAAAGTACGATGCTCTAAAACCAGATATTTACCTTGCTGAGATTCAAAGAGATATTGCACATGTTGTTTACCCCAATTTAAAAGATATGAAACTGACTATGCCGCATAACATCGTTAATTTGGGTAATGACAGAAACAATAGCCTCCAAACTAACCTTGATGTATTATCAAACTTTGCGACTATCAGTGTCATGGAATGGCTGGAGAAAAACCAAGAAAAGAGTACCTCAAAGGATGAGACAAGCACAAATTAAGGAATGAACAATAATTTGGATGCTTTAGCCATTCATATAAAAGCCCTAAGGCGCGAGCCAAAGGGCTTTTTTTTGCAACGACTCAGGGCAACCACAAGGGATTGCCCCTACATAAAAATATTTTTGTCAGTCGAAATAAGAATATTTCAG
>JAGLHR010000504.1 GCA_023143415.1 Thiomargarita sp.
AGAGGCGAACACGCAGGTTCGCCCCGACTGAAAGACGTGAGGTTTTGTAGGGGCATTCGAGGTTTGAGTTTTTTTTCAAAAAAACTCAAACCTCGAATCCTGTGTGTCTGCCCTCATCATAAGAGTTTTGCAAGAACCTCGCTTTAAAATCCTTTCTTATATACAATCCTTGTAGTTATTATTTTTCATTCGCATTTATCATTATCAATTTGGAGGTCACAATTAATGAAAAAAGTACTTTCTTCGAGCATGACAATCATGCTTATTCTTTCTGCACCGCTTTGGGCAGAGAGCGTATATGAAGATTTTCAAGGCGGTTCAGGTGGTTTTAGAGAACTGAGTGGCTTTTATGTGTCTGATGGACGCTTTCTATTTAATGGTAATCGGGAAAACCAGGTTACCTACGCAGAATGGGCAGGAGGTCATAATCCAGGAGATTGGCTCCCTATGCCTGGCGATTCCAACTATTTCGAGAACTTTGAAGTCTCAGCAGACGTTGTCTGGATGGGAGGGGCAGAAGATGTGGGCTATGGCTTGTCAGTATGCAACAGGCTAAATATGTTGGAAACGGTAGATTTTGTCAGTTTCCGTATAGATGGCACTGGCAATAACGCCGCTTACATGATAACTGCTTTCCAAAACGGGGAAGAAAGAACACTGATAGATTGGACAGCCGCACCTGCGATTCAACCCAATGCGATTAACCAAATATCCATCTTCAAAATGGGCAAGATGTTATCGTTTTCTATCAATGATGTGGAAATAACTAAATTAGAGATAGAGGGATGTGTCGGTGGCAGTGTTGGTGTGGAAGCCTCGAATTTGGTTGATGTCGCTTTTGATAACTTCAAGGTATTGCCCTTTATTACTGAAGATTTCACGAACGGCGCTGGCGGTTTTCGGCAGGATAATGCCTTTGTATTAGTAAATGGGCAACTTCAGTTTAATGGTGATGGTTCTGAAGGTATGCACTCTTCTCCCTGGAATGGTGGTTATAACCCAGGCGGCGTATGGCCTACCCCTGAACAAAGCAATTATTTCAAAGACGTTCATGTCTCTGCTGACGTACTTTGGGGAAATGGACCAGAAAACAATGGTTATGGTATTTCAGTATGCAACCAGCAAAATTCTGATGGCGGTGCTGACTATGTACTATTCTTCATAACAGGTAAAGGCTATTACACCGTATTTACCGTTATCAATGGGGTAGAAAAGAGAATAGTTGATTGGACATACACGCCTCTTATTACCCCTATCGCCTTTAACGAATTGTCCATTTTGAAAAAGGACAATCAATTCTCGTTCTCTATTAACGGTACAAATGTGCAACAATTAGAGATAGCAGGATGTACTGGCGGAAGTATTGATTTGGAAGTCTCCAAAACGGTTAACGTTGTCATCGACAATTTCATGATCATTGACTTGCCATCAACGAAGAGTACTTCAACGTCGCCAACGATTATTCCAACGGTCACGCCGCCACCGACGACTAACCAACCTCCCACGGCAACTTTCACGGTAACACCGCAGTCTGGGAAAGCACCTTTAATTGTCAATTTAGACGCTGGCGCATCAATTGATCCTGATGGTACAATCATTAGCTACCATTGGGATACGTCGGATCGTCAAACCGCCATCGGTAAGGCGACCACAATGACCTTTGCTACCGCTGGTAGTTATACTATCAGCCTCGTTGTGACTGATAATGAAGGAACAACCAACGAATCCTTTCAAATGGAAGTGACAGTAGAATCAGATGAGCCACTGCCGCCACCACCTGCTGAAGTTGATTTAAGTGAAGATGACTTACTTGAGTTTCAGGGCTTAGGGGATTTTTATGGAATTGGGGACAACGTCGTCATTGACTTAGTACAAAGGGCATATAGAAATCGGTTTGAACGAATTGACCTTTGGATTGCTATTCAAATGCCCAGTGGTGACTTCCTCTTCAAGACGGATATACCGATGAAGCCGTTTAGCCCTCAACCTCAAGCGTTCAAAAAGTCTCTAGAAAGTCTTGATGAAACGGAGAAATTACTGGAGTTTGAAGTTCCTCCTGGTTTAGGTGGGAATTACGTTTTCTATGCCGCCTTCGTTACTGCTGGGAAAAATCCTGTCACGAATGGTCTTGCTATTCAAGAAATAGTGAGAAAAAAAACGACGTTAGCTAATTAATGGTGAATGATGAATGGTAAATAATTCGTACTCAGCCTTGAAATCAATTTCACCCCAACCCTCGTTCCCAAGCTCTCGCTTGGGAACGCATTCATGGACGCTCTGCGTCCCGCGACGCAGAGCGTCGCTACAGGCGTTCCCAAGCTGGAGCTTGGGAACGAGGGGGATAATTCACCATTCATAATTCACCATTAAACAAAAAATCCTGCTCAAAAATGTCAATAATACTATGAAAAATAAATTAAAAGATTCAACAGTCGCCGGTGCTTTTTTATTAGCCTCCACTTCCGCTTTGGGAAAAGAAGCGGGACAGTTTCCACTTCCCCCAAATCCAGATGAAGCAGGGCAACGTTCAACGCCTTCAAGTCAGGAAGCACCAAATCGGGACGCAAAACCTCCAAAAAATCCCTTTCAAGGTAAAAACAATACCGTTTTTACACAAAAATTCCAAATTGAATCAATCAGTTTGGACAAAGCCAGTAAAAAGAATGTGGAAGAATGCCCCGTGCCAAAAAGTGTGAAGCGGAAGAAACGCCCTCGCCCACAACACACCTTGTCACTCGCTTTTGATGCAAAGAAAAGACAGTCTGTGGGGCTGCAATTCGATGTATCAAATATTCCAGCCAGTCAGGAAGAGCGCGTATTGGTATTGCTCTATAGCCGCTGCTTGTCCCGCAAATCGAAAATCAAAACGCGGGGTTCTAAACACAAATTGAAGCTGGATAACAGGGATATTGACATCATGGGTCATTACAACGTGCCTATTATCGAACCGGTTAAAACGCCTTCCGGTAAGGCAACATCTCCAGCAACAACACAGATGACTTTAGAAGTCGAACTCGAAACAAAGCATCTCGTCCAACAATTGAAGGCAGAGAATGATACGTTTTACTTTCAAGCCGCTTTACTGAACAAATCCGACTATCAGAAAAAAAACTATGCGGGTGCGATCTTATCACCGCTGGAAGCCATCAATGTGATCAGCGGTAAAAAATGTCCGACTGAAAAAGAACTCCGCACAGCCATTAACTCTGACAACAAAGCGTGCAAAGCATTGCCAACAAAAACGGAATGATGGAATTAGGAGTCCAACGCTTCAGCTTTGGGCGTTAATAGGAGTCCAACGCTTCAGCTTTGGGCGTTAGGGACAGCGCAACAAATAACTGACGTAGTAGCAGACCTGTCAGGTTTTTAAAACCTGACAGGTCTTGAACATCCCACGTATATTATTTCCTGCGTCGTCCCTTAATAGGAGTCCAACGCTTCAGCTTTGGGCATTTATAGGAGTCCAACGCTTCCGCTTTGGGCGTTTATAGGAGTCCAACGCTTCAGCTTTGGACTCCAAAAGAGGACTAAAAAAACCATGTCTCACTTTAAAATCAACAAAAAAGCCCTCATGGGAGCCGCCCTATTAGCAACTGCGCCTACCATCAAAGCTCAGGGTACAGGTGGTGGTTCAACAGAAGGCAGTAAAAGCCAACGCGGGATTAATCACCTGACATTGGAAGAAGCGCCCTTAGAAAATATTACCCTCTGCGTTCCCAGCAAAAGCGCGGCAGGTCTCACAGGAAACTTTAAATATCTTCCCGATAAAGTTGCTGTCGTTACAAACAACTGGGATGGCAGTTTTGTCAAAATGACATTTATCGTTTCTCACATGACGGCAGTATCCCATGACAGACTATTGTTTTTGGCTTATAGCCAAGACCTATCACCCTCTCCGCAAATACCAACACCCAAATCCATCAACAAATTGGAACTGAATTTAGACAATGCCGAAATTGTTGGCATCTATGATGTGAAAAGTTTTGGCATGAAAGCGCAACCAGAAACACGTATTGGGGCAGGTAATCCAGCGCCGCGCGTTAAATGGGAATTTGACATCAACTTAGACACAAACATCATACCCGATATGGTGATAGGCAGCAATGACAATGTCATTTACATGCAAGCAGCGTTGATAAGAAAGAGTGATTATGAGGCGGGCAAATTTGACGGCATGATTCTTTCAGAAGTCGATACCATCCAATTTGTGAAAGAATGTCCAGATACGATGGTTGTGGAAGAAGGCAAACCGCCAGTCAAAATCACAGAAATGTGCGCCGATAAAGAGGGAAATTTTGGTGCCTGTAGTAATAGTAGTGGAAATGGAAAATAATTATCCCACTTTTTATAAACCACTTTTAGAATCAGAATTTTCAGAATTTTTGAATTTTCAGAATTAAAAATCAAATGCGTTTTCATTGACTTATGAGTTTTTAAATTCTGTTAATTCTCAAATTCTGAAAATTCTGATTCTCACAATTGAAAGTGATTTCAATCAATGACTTATAAAAAAAATCCGGTACAAAGATAATGGTTATAAAATATTTTCGACAATGGATTCTGATTATTATTGTAGGGATATTAGCTGGTTGTGCAAATCTCCCATTACAACCCATTTCTCCACAAGTCAGCTTGGCGGATTTTAGACTAGTCAATTTAGGGCTAATTGAACAAAATTATCTGCTCAAATTGCATCTAAAAAATCCCAACCCCTTTCCCCTGCCTATCAACAGCTTAAATTACCAATTACAAATCAACGATCAAATATTTGCCAAAGGAATGAGCAACAAAGCCGTTAGCATACCTGCCTCTGGTGAAGAATTTTTGGTGCTTCAAGTCGCCAGCAATTTGATGCGTACAATCGGGCAATTTAGTGATTTCAAAACGCTTATCAATCGGAATTTTAATTATCAACTCTCAGGCAATGTCAATGTGATTAGCGGATTCCAATTGCCCTTTGAATATCAAGGTGAAGTTCCCTTATTGTGGAAAGATTCTGAATTTTAATTTAAAACTCGACTATCAAGTTTTTGATGTTATTTGGCTTTACGATAATTGATTTTTGTTACTACTCAGGGCAACCACAAGGGATTGCCCCTACATCAGAAGATTTTCATCACTCGACATAAGAATATTGTTGTAGGGGCAATCCTTTATGGTTGCCCCTACATCAGAAGATTTTCATCACTCGACATAAGAATATTGTTGTAGGGGCAATCCTTTATGGTTGCCCTGAGTAGTTACTGATTTTTGAGCATTTCTATAAATCATTGATTCTTAATATTTTAGTCCCAAAAAGTAAATTACCTTTAAATCAATTAATTATAAAAAAATGATAGCCGAATATTAATCTTAGATTTAAATTAACTCATTTGGAAAATGACTATGCCAACAATCACATTAAATTCCCGTATCAGTTCAGATGGCTTTTTACATTTAAAAGTGCCATCCACCCTAAGGGGGACAGAATGCAAAATTACCGTCATACTCCAACCGCTTACCACGATGGTATCGAAACCAAAAACACCAGAAGAATTAGGTTGGACACCGGGGTTTTTTGAAAAAACAGCGGGTGCTTGGGAAGGCGAACCGTTAACACGCGAAGAACAAGGTGAATATGAACAGCGGGAGGTATTACTGTGATTTATTTGCCAGATACTAACGCTTGTATTAAATATATTAATCGAAAGAATTCGCCTATTTTACGCAAATTTATAACTATACCACGGCAAGACATAGTGCTTTGTGATATTGTAAAATTTGAACTTTATTACGGTGCCTATAAGAGTAATCGTCAAGAAAAGAATTTGGCAATATTGGATCGATTTTTTAGCGAGTTTGTGTGTTTACCTTTTGATGATAAAGCAATCATAAAAGCCGCTCAAATTCGTACCCAATTAGCTGTTAAAGGCACACCAATTGGTCCTTATGATCTTCAAATTGCAGCAATTGCATTAGTTAATGATTTGACGTTAGTGACTCATAACACCCGTGAATTTATTCGCGTTAAAGGATTGGTTATTGAAGATTGGGAAGAAACCGTTGAACGGTGAAAAAAATGAATAAAACTCACATCACCGGCGTTATTCTTGCTGGTGGGCGTGCCACTCGTATGGGCGGGCGAGATAAAGGGCTAGTCAAACTCAATAGCAAATATATGATAGAACACGTCATTGCCGCCATACGCCCTCAAGTTGGACAACTCTTAATCAGCGCAAATCGCAATCTGGAACAATACGCACAACTCAGTGGTTGCCCTGTACTCGCTGATACTTTTGGGCATTATGATGGTCCTCTCGCCGGCATGGCGACTGCCCTTGCAAATGCACAAACCGATTATGTATTATTTGTACCCTGTGATTCACCCTTTATCAGTTCACAATTAGCAGAACGTTTATATACTCGCTTAATTCAAAGCAATGCCAATGTGAGCGTGGCGGATGATGGTTATCGCATACATCCGGTTTTCTCTCTACTCAAACGCAGTTTGTTAACCGATTTAAGGAGGTTTTTGAAAACGGATGAGCGTAGTATTCGACGTTTTCTAGCCCAACAGCCTTTACTAACAAAAGCCGATTTTTCTGATTTGGCTGATACTTTTCTTAATATTAACAGCTTTGAAGAACTGGATAAAGCGTTGAACTCCAAAAAAATCGTAACGACTCAGCGGTTAGCCTTGAAACCTCGAATATAGGAACGTGCATGAAATCAACTCTCCGACTAGACCTGACAGGTTTTATAAACCTGTCAGGTCTGATTCAACGCTGAATAAAAAATCATTAAAAATCAATAACATGTCTATAAAAACTTTACTCACTATTAATTATATTATTATTAGCATTGGCATCCTTTTATTAGGATTACTCGGTTTTCTAATGAGTCAAGCCAATAAAAGCATTATCGAAACACAAGAACAACGTTATCAGTCTTATTTGCTTGCTGATGAATTGCGACAAAGTTCTGATGATCTGACTAGAATGGCAAGAACTTATGTCGTAACAGGAAATGAACAATATGAAAAAATGTATTGGGATATCCTTGCAATACGCAATGGAGAAAAATCTCGTCCTCAAAATTATGAAAGAATTTATTGGGATTTAATCTTACATTATGGAGAAAAACCTCATTCAGATGATAAAGCGATTCCATTACAACAGTTGATGAAAGAAATGGGTTTTACTGAAAAAGAGTTTGCTAAACTACGTGAGGCGCAAAATAATTCAAATGGCTTGGTTAAAACAGAAACCATTGCGATGAATGCAATGAAAGGTTTATATGATGATGGTCATGGTAATTATATGAAAAAAGGTGAACCTGATTTTGAAATGGCTCGGAGAATTATGCACGATATGGCCTATCACGAATATAAAGCCGCTATCATGCAGCCGATTGATGAGTTTTTGCAATTATTAGATGAACGTACCAAAAGCCAAGTGGATTACCATATTGATAAAGCCGATTCATTACTGTTTATCATGCAGATGGTTTCTATTATTTTTATTATCATTACGATTACTTTAGGTGTTTTTGTAACGACTCGGATTCTGAAAAAAGTTGGAGGGGAACCCAATCAAATTGCACAAATTACTGATGAAGTGGCGAATGGGAAATTAAGTATTGGGTTTGACTTAGTCGAACGTAAAACCCCAACCGGTATTTATGCCGCAGTACGCACTATGGCAAATGATTTTAAAACGGTTATTGAAGACATTGTCCAAGTTTCTCAAGGATTGGCAAAAGGTCATTTACGCTCAACACCGCAAGCAGAATACAAAGGAGATTTTCAACAGATTAAAACCTCTTTAAATACTGGCTTATCTAATTTAAGATTGGTGATTGAAGATATTGTCCAAGTATCACAAGGCTTGGCGGCGGGTAATTTGCAAGTCATGCCAAAAGCGGAATATCATGGTGATTTTAAACGAATAAAAAATGCGTTGGAAACCGCACTGTCTGATTTAAGACTGGTTATTGAAGATATTGTCCAAGTGTCACAAGGATTGGCAGATGGTAAAGATATTATCGCTAAAGCAGAATATAGAGGGGATTTCTTAAAAATTAAGAATACCTTAGAAGCTGCTGCCACTAAATTAGGAAAAGCGACTAAAGAAAATGCGATTAAAGATTGGATTAAAACTGGACAAACTCAATTAAATCAACAAGTTAGTGGGGAGCAAAACCTCATTGCTTTAGCGGAAAAAGTGATTACCTTTTTAACGACTTATTTAAAAGCGCAAGTTGGCGTTTTTTATTTAGTTGAAAATAAAAAAACGGATGTTGAAAATGCCACGTTTCTAAAATTAGTAGCCAGTTACGCTTATACGCAGCGAAAAGGAATGAATAATCAATTTAAAATGGGCGAAGGGCTTGTTGGGCAAGCAGCGATGGAGAAACAAAAAATTTTGGTGACTGATATTCCTGATGATTATATTTATATCCAATCCGGTTTAGGAGAATCTGTTCCCAAAAATATTGTGGTTTTTCCTTTTATGTATGAATCAAACATAAAGGGCGTAATTGAAATAGGGGCATTTGAGGAAATTTCTGCCATTCAATTGGATTGGTTAGAGCAAGTCATGCCTAATATTGCTATTGCGGTGAATACGGCAGAATCACGTATGCAAATGCAAGCACTTTTAGAAGAAACTCACGAAGAGAGTTAATTAATAAACGAGTTGAGAAACCAAGTTTCTTGAAGAAACTTAGTTTATAAAAATACAAGTTATTTTATGACTGTTCCTGACAGAATTCAATAATACTCGAAATTAGGTTTGGCTGCGATAGAGGATGATAACAATGAGTGAATATGCGATACAAATTCCTGATAGTCTATTGGCTACAGTACAATTGGTTGCTGAAAAAAACCGTATTTCGGTTAATCAATTTTTTCTAACCGCTGTGAAAGAGAGTTTAGTGGCTATCCAATTTATGCAAAAACATAAACAATCCAACCCAATTGAACTTTCAAAAGATGGGCGTTTTTCAGGCACTCCACTTGAAAGGGCATCTGATTTGTCTGAACGCTGGGAAAATTACTTCGCAACTGCCCGTAAAGCACCTGAAGAGTTTATGGCAGATGTCGTTGATGAACTTCCCCAACAACGGGTTTTTTAATCATATTTACTTGACACAGATTTTTATAATTCGATCATGGGCAGTTTTTCGTCTGACAACACGATAAGGATTGTATCAGCGAAGGGATTAAAAACGCTAACTACA
>JAGLHR010000505.1 GCA_023143415.1 Thiomargarita sp.
GGTTTTCGTTTTTTGAAAAAAAACTAAAACCTCGAACTCCAAAATGTTTTCTTTTGTAGGGGCTATGTGTTCGTCCTGTGAAACGAAGTAACTGTTAGGTTCAATTATTTCTCTGAACATTACTACTGCAAAATGCAAGCCATTTTAAGTTGACAGCATATCTTTAGATCATTTTAATTATTATCAAATTCTTTTAATTAAAATTAAGTCCAAAATTGGCATATTTTTTGATTATTTATTGTAAAAAGGTCACTATAATAAGGATAAAAAAATGTGGGTTAAAAATACGAATGGAAAACAACGTAAGATATTAGCGACATTGTTTGAACCAGCTATGCTTGAATTGTCTCAAATATGTGTCTTTGCCTGGTCAGATTTAAAACTGTTGGATGAAGTCCTCCGAAGACATTTCAGTTCAATTCCCTATTGCCACTTAATTTATGCGGTTGACAAACTGGGCAGACAAATCAGTTCTAACATCACATCCAACGGTGTTGATAACAGTTACCGCAATCAGGATTTATCAAGACGACCTTACTCCGTCAGTTTATATCCCAAGCGGCATTTTCTATTATCTTCTGTGTATATCAGTCAAAATACAGGTCGCCCCTGTATCAGTGCAATGCACCCCGTGATTCACGAACAGCAATTTTTGGGGTTTATCGTCGCCGATTTTGATTTGCAGAAATTACCCGTTATTTCCCATGCTAAAACGCTTTCATGCCAAAAAGATTGTTTGAATAGTTCTGAGAATTTTTCGCAATCGTGTCGTGTAACGAGTCTATTTGATAAGTACCTAACTGATATTCAGGGCATATTAAATAAGCTCATCAGTGAGCATGGTGTTTTTCATTGTGCATTGCATTATGCAAGTGCTCAAGCCATGTTGTGGCAAATAAATGATCCCTACCAATACAGCCTTTATGACGTAGAAAAATTGCTTGATCCTGATATGTATCTCACTTATCCCCGTTGTTCCTATCCTGCAAAGGCGAAAGTGTCTGTAAAAATCGTCAAGCAGGTACTTGAACAATTTTGTACTTTACGATTGTTTGATGATCGCTTTTATCTCCGTTCTGGCTCTCTTAATATTATGAATGGTTTAGTGGGTTTAAGTTTTTCCTTTGATGGTTCACAACATATACCCGCTGAAACGTTTTTAAACAAGGATTTATCTTATTGGTTTGGACAGGCGGCAATAGAAGATAATAAACAGATTGAACTGATCAAAGAGAAAAATAAATTATCCATAAGCAATGATTCACATATTGTGAATTGGAAATTGGGAATTGTAAATTGGGAATTGGATAACTTAGAAAAAACCTGTCATATTAGAACAATTCGCTGAACGTGCATCAAATGAGTTAACTTTAAAATCAGACCTGCCAGGTTAAAACAAAACCTGGCAGGTCAAAGGCAGCGACCTGATTTTGACTTTGGTTTCGAGGTTCAAGTTTTTTTGAAAAAAAACTTGAACCTCGAAGACTTTGACCTGGCAGGTTTTCTTTTGAACCTGCCAGGTC
>JAGLHR010000506.1 GCA_023143415.1 Thiomargarita sp.
GAATCGCTTTGCGTAACATCAGTAATTAAATAATTTTGTAGTCTTAGACCTGACAGGTTTTGGAAACCTGTCATGTCTAGTTGGAGAGTTTATTTCATGCATGTTCCTTAGGTTTTTTTTCTGAAAATTCTCACATTCTGAAAATTCTGATTCAAAATTGTGGAGATTTTTTTCTCCATTCCAAAGCTAAACGTCGCCAAACATCAAAGCAGTTAATATAAAATCTAGCCCCAAAGTGGCGAGCGAAGCATGTACAACTGTTCGCGTTGTTGCCCTGCTCACGCCTTCAGAGGTTGGGGTGCAATCATAACCTTCAAAGACAGCAATCCAAGTGACTACGATCCCAAATACAAAGCTCTTAATAACCCCATTAAGAATATCTTCGACAAAATCAGTTTTATCCTGCATTTGCGACCAGTACGATCCCGCATCCACGCCCAATAATTGAACCACAACCAAATAGCCGCCCAGAATACCCACTGCACTGAAAATCGCAGCCAGTAAGGGCATGGAAATCACACCTGCAATAAAACGGGGCGCGACAATGCGCTTGATTGGATTAACAGCCATCATTTCCATACCAGATAACTGCTCTGTCGCTTTCATTAAACCAATTTCAGCCGTCAAGGCAGAGCCTGCGCGACCTGCAAACAATAAGGCTGTTAGCACTGGACCCAATTCACGTACCAAAGATAAGGAAACAACTGCGCCTAATGCCTCAGTTGCGCCGAAATTCACTAACGTATTATAGCCTTGTAAACCCAACACCATACCAACGAAGAACCCTGATACGATGATGATGGTTAGAGATAATACACCAACTGAGTATGTTTGTGCAACTACTAAATAGGGGCGCAGAAATAAACTTGGGATAGCGGCGAGTACCCGTATAAAAAAGAGATGCGCTCGTCCTAAACGTTCAAAGTAATGTAAAACGGTGGAACCTAAGCGTTGAAATAAATCTAACATGTTGCGCTCCCTAATAAGTCTTCAGCATAATCTGGTGCGGGATAATGAAAAGGGACAGGGCCATCAGATTCGGCGTTAATAAATTGTTTCACCCAAGCAGAATCAGAATTTTTTAATTCATCAGGCGCACCTGTACCCACCACTTTGCCATTAGAAATGACATAAATCACGTCTGCAATTTCAGCCGTTTCATGCACATCATGCGATACAATAACGCTCGTCAAGCCCAGCGTATCATTAACAGAACGAATGAGCTGTACTAATACCCCCATAGAAATAGGGTCTTGTCCTGTAAAAGGCTCATCATACATGATCATCATGGGATCGAATACTAAAGCTCTTGCTAAAGCGACCCTTCGCGCCATACCACCAGATAATTCGTTGGGCATCAAATCACGCGCCCCACGCAATCCGACGGCGTGTAATTTCATCAAGACTAAATGATGAATCAAGGCTTCTGCTAATTGAGTATGTTCACGTAGCGGAAATGCGACATTTTCAAAAACATTCAAATCTGTCAACAAGGCACCACTTTGAAATAACATACCCATGCGCTGACGCAAAGTATAAAGTTCTGAGGTATTCAAGTTTGGTACGTTTAAACCATCCACTTCAACAGTACCAGTATGGGGCATTAATTGTCCGCCTATCAAGCGTAACAATGTCGTTTTTCCCGTACCACTTGGTCCCATGATAGCCGTGATTTTTCCGCGAGGAATATCTATATCAACGCCGTCAAAAATCCAACGTTCACCTCGCGCAAAGCGGAGATCACGAATTTTGATAAGGGGTTCTGTATTATTGATTTTTTCAGTCATTATTTACCATTGGAATAGTACAAGCATTAGCGAGATTAAGTGCTAATTGTTTAAATTCTTTATAACAATCTTTAACGGCGAGCGCAGAAGCTCCCATTGCGCCATCGGCGGGCTTGAGATGAAACATTGGTTTGCGGGCTTCCCTTGCCATTTGTATTAAACTCCAATAATAGGGATATGTGGCAAGACAATAGCTATCTTGTGCGACAGTAGGCGGATTTTCAGGATTTTCATTCAGTATAGTTTGACGGAAAACATGGGGAATGTCCATCCAACGGGTTTCACGGGGATGACTTTGTAAAATAACATAACCGACTGTTTGCTTATGAGCAGTCGGTAAATTGATATTAACCACAGAATTGTTGCGGTTAAAAGGCCATTTTTCTTTTAAATGATGCAAACACCACCCAATATTGTTTAATTCAAAGCGATAAAATTGATTTGGCTTCAAAGGAATAACGAGATATTCTGTGGCAATGAGGGCAGCCATGTTTATGGCACTTAAACTAGGGCTTATATCAATCAATACCACATCCGCCTCTTGAGAAGCAGCAAGCAAGGTACGATAGAACGCCGATAAAGTCAGAAAAGTCAATTCATTTGCGTCATTACAGTTCATTGCTTCCGATAATGGCTTTTCAAACAAAAACAATTCTAAATCACCTACTATCAAACTGATTTTTTCTGTGATCCGTTCAAGATGAGGTTCAAGAATATCACCATGACCTTTTAAAATGGGACTAACTGTGCCTAAAATACTTTGTGGATGATCGCCATCAGGCCAAAGTTCCTCTAATCTGTCTTCTTCTAAAAACATTGAAGTGAGATGAGCTTGTGGATCTAAATCAGCAACCACAACGTTAAGTCCTAGCTCTGCATACATCCATGCCAAATGATAGACTAATGTCGTTTTGCCAATGCCACTTTTACTGTTGAAAAACGTTATCGTTTTCATTTTACCTGCCTGTTGTTTCAAACCTGACAGGTTTTAAAAACCTGTCAGGTTTAGTTGTCGAAATAATTTCTACAACGTTGTTTCAAACCTGACAGGTATTCGAGGTTTTAGTTTTTTGAAGAAAAACTAAAACCTCGAATGTTGTCGAAATAATTTCTACAACGTTGTTTCAAACCTGACAGGTTTTAAAAACCTGTCAGGTTTAGTTGTCGAAATAATTTCTACAACGTTGTTTCAAACCTGTCAGGTATTCGAGGTTTTAGTTTTTCTTCAAAAAACTAAAACCTCGAATGTT
>JAGLHR010000507.1 GCA_023143415.1 Thiomargarita sp.
AAGAAAACCTCGAATGCCCCTACAACATTTCAGCCTAAAGTTTTTCTTCAAAAAACTTTAGGCTGAAATATTCTTATGAAGACTGACACAAATATTCTGATGTAGGGGCAATCCCTTGTGGTTGCCTGAGTAGTTATGAAAAAACGGGCCGTTTCTTTTCCGTGAAATTATCTGAAAAACTATAGATAAAATATGCGTTTTAAACAACTTGCAACAGATGGTTTAGCCCGTCACACCTCTTTATCTTTCCCTCGCGGAACAATAAACACACCCGCATTTATGCCCGTTGGTACTTACGGCACCGTTAAAGCGATGACACCTGAACAAGTGCGTGCCACTGGGGCAGACATTATTTTGGGCAATACTTTTCATTTAATGTTGCGCCCTGGCACAGAAGTCATTGCGGCTCATGGCGATTTACATGATTTTATGAACTGGGAAAAGCCCATATTGACTGATTCGGGTGGCTTTCAAGTGTTTAGTTTAGGAAAAATGCGAAAAATTACTGAACAGGGGGTGACATTTCGTTCTCCAATCGACGGGGATAAAGTCTTTTTAGGACCAGAAGAATCTATGCAAGTACAGCGCGTTTTAGGTGCAGACATTGTGATGATATTTGATGAATGTACGCCCCATCCCGCGACTGAACAGCAAGCCCTTGATTCTATGAGATTATCTTTACGCTGGGCGGCACGTTCCAAAGCCGCTCATGGTAATAATCCCGCCGCATTATTTGGTATTGTACAAGGCGGGATGTATGAACATTTGCGGCAAGAATCTTTAGCCGGCTTGATAGACATTGATTTTGACGGTTATGCCATTGGGGGATTATCGGTGGGAGAACCTAAAGAAGACATGCGGCGCATTTTGGCGAATCTCGCCCCGCAAATGCCCTCAGATAAACCGCGTTATCTTATGGGTGTGGGAACGCCAGCGGATATTGTTGAAGCCGTCTTTTCTGGTATAGATATGTTTGATTGCGTGATACCTACCCGCAATGCGCGTAATGGACATTTATACACTCATTCCGGTATAGTGCGTATTCGTAATAGTCAATATCGGCAAGACACCGCACCGTTGGATTCTGATTGTGATTGTTATACTTGTCAAAATTACAGCCGTGCCTATTTACACCATTTAGATAAGGCACGAGAAATTTTAGGAACGCATTTGAATACGCTGCATAATTTGCACTATTACCAACTACTGATGCGGGGATTGCAAGAGGCGATTGTTCAGCAGAAGTTAGAACATTTTGTCACCGATTTTTGGCACAAAACAAATTATCCCCAAAGCTGAAGCGTTGGACTCCAAAACGCCCAAATCTAAAGGTTTGGACTCCAAAACGCCCAAATCTAAAGGTTTGGACTCCAAAACGCCCAAAGCTGAAGCGTTGAACTCCAAAACGCCCAAAGCTGAAGCGTTGAACTCCAAAACGCCCAAAGCTGAAGCGTTGGACTCCTTTTCAAAGCTGAAGCGTTGAACTCCAAAACGCTCAAAGCTGAAGCGTTGAACTCCAATAAACTTCCAACGCTTCAGCTTTGGGAAAATGTACTGAATCATTTCTGGTTCATTTCTGTTTCCCAAACAACGACTCAATGCCATTAAGTTATCACTCATCATTTATCATTATCACTCTGGTGAACTGTCGGTTTATAGGTGGCAACTGGTGCGATAATATTAACATAAAAATTTTCCCAGAGGCTGAAAACATGAAGATAAATTTAGCTGGACGAGTACAAAATACCCATTTACCTTACCAAAGTGCTTTGTTACCGCTGTTAGAAGCGATTATTAATGCCATCCATGCCATAGAGGATTTAGGGACTAATGAGGGTCGTATTGATATCTACCTTGAAAGGGATGAAACCCAATTGTTTTTTGAGGAGACTCAGATTCCTCCGATAAAAAATATTGTTGTTGAAGATAATGGTATCGGTTTTACCGCAGATAATTTTAAGTCTTTTCAAACTTCTGATTCGAGCTTTAAAAGAACTAAAGGCGCAAAAGGAATTGGTCGATTTGTATGGTTAAAGGCGTTTAAAAAGGTCCAAGTTGATAGTCAATTTCAAGAAAATGGGCGTTATTGGACACGGATTTTTGACTTTGTTTTGAGCGAAAATGGGTTTGAAAATGTGCAACTCAAGGAAATCGAAACCACCGAACCTAAAACCAGAATCAAACTCCAGCAATTTAAAGAGGAATATCAACGCGCCTTTCCTAAAACAATAGATGCAGTCGCGCTGCGGATTATCGAACATTATTTGATTTATTTTATTTCTGAGGCTTGTCCACTGATTACTATCCATGATAGTGAGAATGGTCAGACTATGATTTTGAATGCTCTCTATGAAAAAGGTATTAGC
The DNA here is from genome assembly GCA_023143415.1 of Thiomargarita sp. Taxonomy (GTDB): domain Bacteria; phylum Pseudomonadota; class Gammaproteobacteria; order Beggiatoales; family Beggiatoaceae; genus QNES01. Next base: position 2,367 of record JAGLHR010000507.1, read on the forward strand.
CCTCATTTACTGCGAGAAAAGTTTCAAGCTAAATATGAGACTTTCGAGATTATCAATGTTAAAGTTTACCTCAGCCGCCGTCAGAATCGGAGTGAAATTCACTTATGTGCGAATTATAGAGACGTTCTCACAGAAAAACTCGGGAAATGGTTGCCGGATGTGGATCAAATAACAGATGAAGACGGTAAGCGGTTTGTGTTTATTGCTTATATTTCGAGCCAATACCTAGATTACCATGTCAATGCTGAGAGAACGGATTTTTTGCTTGAGGATGAAGAGGGTTTTTGGGTGTCGAAATCAGACATTATCCGTTCAGCTATAAATCATATAAAAAACAATTACTTAAAGCATTATTTGGCCAAAATTCAGCAAACGAAGCAGCAGCGCATTGATAGTTATATTAAAACGACTGCGCCTCAATATCGACATTTATTAAAATATCAAGCGGCGAGTTTGTCGGAAATTCCATTGAAATCGTTGGATGACGGTTCGATTGATCTGGAACTTTATAAACGGTCTGCCAAAATTGAGTTAGAACTCAAAGAGAAAGGGCAGAAATTCTTGAGTCGCCCCTTGACAGACATTAAAGATTTAGCGAGCTATAAGGCTGAATATAATAAATATATTGAACAAGAAAATGATCTGGGTAAAGCAAAGTTGGCTCAATATATTGCCCATAGAAAGATCATCCTAACTTTACTCAGCAATAGCCTAGAACGTGGTGATGATGGCAAATACAGTTTAGAAGAAAGTGTTCACGGGTTGATTTTTCCTTTGCGGCAGACTTCTGATGACATTGATTATGAAAAGCATAATCTTTGGATTATTGATGAAAAATTGGCGTATCATAAATATTTAGCCTCTGATTTACCTCTCAATCAGCTAGGCATCGTTGATGTTGACAGCTTAGAAAGACCTGATCTCATTATTTTCGACTCACATTTTGCACTGGTTGAAGATTCAACACCCTTTTCATCGGTCGTCATTGTTGAATTTAAACGCCCTTTAAGGAAAAACTATCCTAAAGAGGAAAATCCAATTGAGCAAGTTTGTGGATATATCGAAAAAATTCAGGGAGGCACGGTGACAAATAAAGCTGGGAGACCTATACCAGTGAACCGTAACACACCGTTTTATTGTTACATCATCTGCGATATTACGGAGAAGATAAAGAGACATGCACGAGTAGCCAGTTTAACTCCAATGCCTAGTGGTACTTATAAGGGATATTTTGGTTATATTCCGCCTTATAATGCTTATATTGAGATTCTTTCCTACGACAAACTTCTTGAAGATGCGAAAAAAAGAAATCAAATTTTGTTTGATAAACTGAATTTACCTTGCTAGAGCATAAAAATGGCACTGGCCTGACGCTTGTTAAGTTTTGGTGTATGACGCTATTGCTTATACACCCTACCGCGCTATTACCAACAACTGATGCGGGGATTGCAAGAGGCGATTGTTCAGCAGAAGTTAGAACATTTTGTCACCGATTTTTGGCACAGAACAAATTATTCCCAAAGCTGAAGCGTTGGACTCCAAAAAAACGTCATAAGGGACGACGCAGGAAATAATATACATGGGAGGTTCAAGACCTGTCACTCGACTATCACCTAAATCCTGCAAGTAGAA
>JAGLHR010000508.1 GCA_023143415.1 Thiomargarita sp.
AATATTCTTATGAAGACTGACGAAAATCTTCTGATGTAGGGGCAATCCCTTGTGGTTGCCCTGAGTAGTTACATTTTTCTTAAAGAGCGAAAAAATGTTAAAGAAATTCGTTAAAACAACATTACTTTGTGTATGGATATTATGTTGCCCTTTTGAAGTTAATGCTGACATAAGTACAAGTGATTATGTGATGGAAGAATCCTCGAAAAATTTTCGTACAGGCTTATTAATTTCAAGTGTTGTTTTGGGTACGACACTCTATGGTGCAACAACTTGGTGGGAGGATAGTTCATCTGAATTTCGGGTGAGGCATGAAGGTTGGTTTGGCGCAGATACGCCTAATGGGGGGGCAGATAAATTGGGACATGCCTATTCTTTTTATGTGAGCACTCGTTTGCTCAGAAATGGTTTTGAATGGGCAGGGCATAATCGTCGAAATGCAGCGCAGTTGGCAGGTATGACTTCTGCTGCCCTCTCAATGGGCGTTGAAATCATGGACGGTTTTACTGATAAGTATGGGTTTAGTACAGAGGATATGATTATGAATTTGTCAGGGATTGGGGTAGGGGTTTTCCTTGACAGTTATCCGCAATGGGATGATTTATTTGATATTCGTTTACAATATTGGCCATCTGATGATGCGAGACGATTAAACGATTATGATCCACTCGCTGATTATTCGGGGCAAACGTATTTATTGATCACTAAAGCGAGTGGTGTGCCTCTACTACGCAAGCTGCCCTTTTTACGCTATTTAGAGTTAGCAGTGGGCTATGGCACGCGAGGTTATCAACCGACTGATGGCACGGATACTCAGGTAAAGGAGCGTAACCTTTATTATGGTGTATCATTAAATTTATCTCAATTGTTTAATGATTGGGTATTTGAAAAGCATAGTCGTACTCAAGCAGTGACTGATAATGTGTTGGAATATTTGCAAATGCCAGGAACAGCTTTGTTGTTTGAACATAATTTTTAATTGTGAATTATGAATTATGAATTGTAAATTAAGTCATAAGGCGTTTAATCCCGTTAAAAGTAAGTATTTACACGTTGTCGCATGAAAATGGAAATAAGTAAAATCTCAAAAATGATTTACAAAAGGTTTTAAATTGAGTAAAATATTTATTGCAAGATGAAAAATTTTTTAACCATTATTTATTATTTAATAAAATGGCAGGTACTTTTTGATTTAAACAAGTTTTTATGCCAATATTATATGGTTTGTTGGGTTAATTGAGAATAATCTTGCTTATAAACATGATTCAATCTGGATAACTGATGTTACGCACTATGTT
>JAGLHR010000509.1 GCA_023143415.1 Thiomargarita sp.
AAACGTATCTTATTAAAATTTGGTATCTTAATGTAGGGTGGGTAGAGCGAGAGCGAAACCCACTGATTCTAACAATGAAAAGTGATTTAAATCAATACTTTATAAAAACATTCTCCTGTACAAAGATGAATTTAATGATGAAATGATAATTTACCATTCACCATTCACCATTAACCTAACGAGTCAAGCCCGTTGGAGCAAGTTCATCTGGTTGAGAAGGGTTTGATAAATAAACCTGATAATTACGCAAATCGCCAGATAAGCTCGCCTCTTTGACAACCACAGGGCGTAAAAAAATAACCAATTCTGTTTTGGTATATTTATCATTGCGATAACTAAATAAATCACCAATCAGTGGCAATCGTGATAATACAGGGATGCCTTGCGTTTTTTGATCAGTCACATCTTGCATTAATCCCCCAATCACTGCCACATCGCCATTATTAATTTTTAGAATAGATTCAATTTCGCGTACTTGTATTTCAGGGATTTTACTGATTGTCTTTGCAAAAGCTAAAACGGGATTAGGATCCTCCTTGTAACCAATAATACGTGAAATCGTTGGGCGGATATTTAGCATAACAACATCATTTTCACTGATTTGGGGAGTGACACTCATGACAAAGCCAACAGGTACAGTATTGATTTCAGTCGTATAAGTTTCTCGAGAGGTTTTCTCACTATCAGCAATACTGACTTCAGTGGTAAAATAGATAATATTATCAACGACTTTTAGGATAGCAGTCTGATTATTCAGTGCCATAATTTTAGGGCTAGATAGCACTTTTACTGATCCAAATTGTTCCAATAAGCGCACAGTCGCAAAAATATTCCCAAACATACTTTGGGGATTAGCGTAAGAAAAAGAATAAAAGGGTGAACTGTTTAAATTACTCCCCATCATTGATTGTTGATAACTAAAATCTCCATCAATGCGTTGCCAATCTATGCCCGCCTGATATTGATCACCCAGTTGCACCTCTGCAATGGTGGCTTCAATAAGTACCTGTCTTTGTACATTGACAAGTACCCGATCAAGAAAACGTTGTATTTCTTCATGTTGTTTATGAGTAGCACGAACTGTTACAACGCCACTTTCATGATTAATAATAACCTTGTTTTTTATAGCGTCTTTTGTCATCCGCTGACTGTCCATTTGACTTCCTGCTAAAAGGGCCAAAATATTGTCTTCAAGTGTCTCCCAAAAATTATTGTTTGACTTATTAGTAATTAAGGTGGTGGAATTATTCTCTCCCCCTTGACTACCACCGTCACCACCACCGCCGCCACCGCCACCACTGTCACCACCACCACCGCCAGCCTGATTCATACCACCACCCGTACTTGCGATTTGTGTAGCAACGGTAATCTGACTGGTGCTATCTCTGGACATATTGACATAATTAATTTTATAGAATTGTAGATAAGGCAAGTCTGGAGAAATCGTTAAAAGATTCCTATCAATCTGATAACGCAAATCGACTTGTTTTGCAATCCGTTCAAGCAATTGTGGTAACGTTTGATTGATGGCATTAAGCGTGACAAAGCCAGTGAGTCCAGGATAAATATCAACATTCAAACCAGCATCCCGTGCTAAGGCAAACAATAGCTGATCAACAGCGACTTCATTTACCACAACATTAAAAGTTTCTAATGGTGGCGTAGGTAGTGGAGGTGGCACAAACGGATGTTGCTGTACCAACGGCGGAATATCATTCTTAGGAGCTGGAATGGCAGTCGTATTGATATGACCAGGCGAAGGAATAGGCGGTTGCGGCGCACACGCATTCAATAACCATAAGGTTGAAAAAAAATAGGCGTAGTGAAACGATCTTTTGAGATGAAATACCATAAAATTTATAATCTGAAATAATTTGCTATAAAATGTTGTTAATGATTTAATGTTCTTAGTGCGTAATCTTGCAAATATTTTACGCTGACTTTTATTTTGTAAAAATATTTGCATTTTGCATAGCAATTTGCAAAATAAAATGCTTGAAGCGGCGATTTAAAATCAAAAAGTAACTACTCAGCCATCCTAAAAAAATAACTACTCAGTGGTTAGCCTTGAAATCAATTTCAAGGCGAAAAGCATTCGAAGTTTTAGTTTTTCTTCAAAAAACTAAAACCTCGAAAATGAAATAATATCGACAACTAGACCTGAACTAGACCTGAACTAGACCTGAACTAGACCTGACAGGTTTTGGAAACCTGTCAGGTCTGATTCAACATTGTGAAATTGATTTCACGCACGTTTGTTCCTAAAACAAACCTTCGAGGTTTTGGAAATCTCGGAGGTTTTTGATGGTTAGTAAGTAAAAATTTCCCACGCCAAATCTCAACTATCCCCTCAGCCCCCTTGAATTTTAATCATTCATTCACCATTTCTTTGTCTATTCTGATAGTATTTGACATCAACGCTTTTTGGAGTTCAACGCTTCAGCTTTGGATATAGGAGTCCAACGCTTCAGCTTTGGAAGTTTTCTGGAGTCCAAAAGCTAAAGCGTTGGACTCCGATACAAAGCTAAAGCGTTGGACTCCGATACAAAGCTAAAGCGTATCTTATTAAA
>JAGLHR010000051.1 GCA_023143415.1 Thiomargarita sp.
CGACTTTAGTTTTTTTTCAAAAAAACGAAAACCTCGAAACGTTCCTAATTATAAATTAGGAGCAAACAACTGAAAATTGTGAATTGTGTGTTACAATGTCTCATCTCTGTAGGGGGTATTTTTCATAAGTATTTGAATTTTCATAAATTAAACGTAAATTTTTCTGACAAACACCTGTTCACTACAAAGATTCGTTAATTTCTTTTCAACCAAATAAGGAGTGATAATGCCAAAAACGATATTAAAATTTGTACCCTATTCCGTATTATCAGTGCTACTATTACTACAAGTAGCCACTGTGAATGCTGAACTAATTACTCCCAGTCATATTTATCAAGTTACAGAGGATATCCTCTCAGAAATTGATATTTTGCGGGAATCTATCGGCGTGGACGATGAGCCGAAAGAACCTGAACCACAACGGAGCAAATCGCCTATCCATGTCTATAGTAAAGGGCTGGAGGTTTTGGAAAAAATTTCCAAGGCAGAACGTAAATTGGGCATGTTTCCGACGGAAGTGGGTGAGATACCATTGAGAGAGATTAAGCCAGAAGATGCGCTTGATATCAGCAAAAAAATTCTGCTGCAATTGCAGAGCATGAAGGAACAATTATACATCAAAGATCAGATCGAAGCAGCGCAAATTGTGGGAGGCAAAATGTATGCTCAGGTTTATGAAAACCTGTGGTTGGCTTCCTATATGCTGGATGGTTTAACACCACCGATTAAGTCCAAAGATGTTTTTCGCAATCTCCAATATTTGGAGAATGAATTGCGTTTGATTGCGACTAATCTTGGTGTGTCTCCTGAATTGAAAACACCCGATGTGAAGGGGCGTAAGAGGCTTAAAGAAGTTGGTCAGCAAGCACTTCTCGCACTGTATAAAGTGAGCGATTTGGAAAACAGATTTTCTGGAATGACGGCGGCGAGTGTGCCAAATATTACTTTAGTGCGTATTAGTTCATCGGATATTTATGATCTCACCAATATATTGATGGCTGAGATGGTTAGAATTAAAGTCCATTTAAAAATTGATTTACCGCGTGGTAGTCAGCCGACACCAGGGCGCGTGAGAACCAATGAGGTATTTGCACAAATGCGGTTAGTGGTTATCAATTTGGAAAAAATTATCAAGGTTGTTGCTGAAAAAAACAAGTAAGGAATGAGGCTTTAATAACTTTCGAGATTTTAGTTTTTTGAAAATAAAACCTCGAAACGAAAAAGTCAAACTGATCAAGTTTAGTTTTGTATATTTTGTATATTATTCAATTCTCATTCTTAAATCAGTCAACAGAAGTTTTTTGTAACTACTCAGCGGTTAGCCTTGAAATCAATAGCAGACTAATTTAGCTGAGCCTAGCTGTCCGCCTTGCAATCTCAAGGCTGAGTAGTTACCGTTTTTTCATCATACCTTTGCTATTTAAAGCGGTATTAACTATTAATAAGAGTGTTCTATGAAGAAGAAAAGATTCGTTTTAAACCTGATGTGCCTTATCAGTGCCGTCGGTTTTTTAGTCCAACCCGTTTGGGCATGGGCTGATAAGGCTGAAGAAAAAAGTGTGCAGGAATTTGCTCAGAAGGCTGATGTCATTACTGCGATGAAGGCACTTGGAGAGACTTTTGGTCAGTTTCGGTCAGATAACGGCTTGGAATCCGTCGATGATTTGAAGGCTTCCGTGTTTTCTTATTATGAGAAAGAGTTTGCGGGTGAATATCAGAAAATCACGGGCAAAGCGCCTCATTTGAAGAAGGCGAAGTCATTGAGTGACGATGCCTTCGCCTTTCAATACTACTATCTTTCCAACAACACAAATCCTTTAGGGAAAAAGCATCAGTTGGATAGGGCGAACGATAAATCCAAATGGTCTGAAGCACATGCACAGTATCATTCGATATTCCGTAGTTACGTGGAAGAACATAAGTTATATGATCTTTTCCTCGTCGATATGAAGGGTAATGTCGTCTATAGTGTTTTTAAAGAAATTGACTTTGCAACCAATCTGATTGGTGGCCCTTATGCCACTAGCGGTTTGGGACACAGCTTTGATTCGATGAAAATTGCCACTAAAGGGTTTGTTTCAAGTGAAAATGCTTCCTATTTTCCGTCCTATATGGACTATACCAGTTTTATAGGTACACCCCTCTATGATGGTGAGAAGAGGATAGGTACTTTAATCGTGCAATTGCAGAGTTGGGCGGAAGAAATCGTGTTGGCTTTCGTTCAAAAGCCTGATGTCATCGCTGCTATGAAGGCATTTGAAGGGGCTTTTGGTCAAATTCGTTCAGATAATGGGTTAGATTCTGTCGATGAACTGAAAAAATCCCTTTTCAGCTTTTATGATAAGGATTTTGCGAGGGAATATAAAAACACGACGGGCAAAGCACCTGATTTGACAAAAGCAAAATCATTGGATGATGATGCTGTTGCCCTTCAGTACTATTACATCTTTGAGAACACCGCTCCGATTGGCGAAAAAAATCACTTGATGCGTGCCAAAGATAAATCCAAATGGACTGAGGCACATGCACAATATCATAAGCAATTTGAAGAATTCACGCTTCACGAAAACGGACATTACGATCTTTTTCTCATCAATCTCTCAGGGCGAATTGTGTATAGCGTCTTTAAGGAAATTGACTTTGCAACGCATCTTGTTAATGGACCTTATGCCAGTAGTGATTTAGGCGTTTTGTTTAACGATTTGAAAGAAGCCAGTAAAGGCGATGCGAAAACGAGTGAAAATGCGCCCTATTTTCCTTCTTATGAGGATAATGCACAATTTGCTGGAACATCCATCTATGATGGTGATAAGAAAGTAGGGATTTTGGTTATACAATTGCCGAGTTGGTAATTATACTGGTTGCCCTGAGTTTTGTGAAATTGCGTCAATAAACCCCGTTTTTAAAACAAACGGGGTTTCTTCACCTTTCTAATGATGAAAAAATCAAGTTTCTTGCCAAACTTAGCGATGTTCACTACGATGAACTCGTTAGCAGATGGGAGCAGCACTTTAGCAGTTGAGGTAACAAATATTTCAACTCATGGTGTATGGCTTTTAACACAAAATGAGGAACTATTCATGTCATTTGATAAATTTCCTTGGTTTAAAAATAAAACGATTAATTCAATAATCAATGTTGAAGAACAGTCGTCAGGTCATTATTATTGGCCTGATATTGATGTTGATTTAACAAATGAAATGATTAAGCACCCTGAACGTTTTCCACTGAAGGCACAAATTGCTTAATAATGTCTAATTATATCGTTTTTTAGATAAATTATTTCACACAGCAAACCTGACAGGTTTTGGAAACCTGTCAGGTTTAGTTTCGTATATTATTCAACTTAGTCTGTTTTAACAGACTATTCGAGGCTAAAGTTTTTTCTTTAAAAAACTTTAGCCTCGAATGCTTTTAGCCTCGAAATTTATTTCAAGGCAGAGTAGTTACGAAATATCAAATGAGATCAAAAAAGAATATTTTTTATAACTCATTGAATTATAAAATAAAAATAAAAATAGATGAAAAATTTTAAACAAAGCCCTTGACAAAAATTATTGTTATTGATTATACTAACACCCAACAAAATATGTATTTGGGGGTGACTTGGTTTCGACGTGGGTTACAAAACCTGAGGCGCATGTCGAGGTGCAGCATTCCTCGTAAAATTAACTGCAAAATCAGATAGTCGCCAACGACGACGTCTACGCTCTAGCTGCTTAACCAGCTAGCCTCTGGCTGAGGACGTGCTTATGCGCTCAGTGTCTGTTTAACAGGCTTTCAGGGGTCGACCCCTCATAAGATCGCGGAGAAATATGTCTGGGATTGAACCGCTAAACTTTACCAGAATCACCGTTAGATTATCCTGCCTGTCGGATAACTAGGGGCTAAATTTGAAGACAGGGCTAAGCATGTAGAACTGAGGGCGGCGGACTGACGGACGCGAGTTCGATACTCGCCACCTCCACCAATTTCCAATTTTATCCCTCCTTGTTGGTATGTGTACGTCGCAAGGCGTACACTTTTTTTTTGTCTTAATTCCCGCTACAAACTTTGCCATTTATAAAAACTTTGATATAGTTTTCTAATGGACTACTCAAAAAATAACCCAAATCTCTGCCGTTTCACGGTATTTTTTTGGAAATTCCTATTGAAAATAAGGCTTTTCTTCAAAAAAACCTTGCTCTGATAAAATAAAACCGATTTTTAAAAGATAATGAATATAGAAAATAGCACAGTTGCACTAGCTGGTATGTTTCAAGCGGCTGAATTAGTACGACAAATTGCGTGTCAAGGCTTGTTCGATCAGGGACAGTTTGAAAGCAGTATTCAAAGTCTGTTAAAACTTGAAGCCGATTCAGTTGAAGATGTTTATGGCGAACTTGGGGGAGTCAAAACAGGTTTACAAGTTTTATGTGGGCAGTTAGGAGCAGGCGTTCAACGGGAGATGGAAGTCATGCACTATGTACTTGGCATGATCCTTTTGGAACGTAAATTGATGAAAAATGATGATTTATTGCTTCACATTAGGGCAGGGATTGAATCTGCTCAAGCGCAAGTGGAAATGTACACTGTAAGTCATCCCAATGTGATCGTCTATTTAGCCAACTTGTATTCCCAAACTTTAGGTACTTTAGATTTTCGTCTTAAAGTGAACGGTGAGCGACGTTTTTTAGAAAATCAAAATAATGCCGATAAAATCCGTGCATTATTATTAGCGGGAATCCGTTCTACGGTGTTATGGCGGCAAAAAGGGGGAAAACGCTTACAATTCATCTTTTCACGCCGCAAAATTTTACGCAAGGCTCAACAGTTGTTAGAGCAAATTTAAGAGTTGAAATTTTGTACTCAGGGCAACCATAAAGGATTGCCCTGAGTACGAAATTTTGGTGTTATTTTGGAGTCCAACGCTTCAGCTTTGGTTAGGTATCAAAGCTGAAGCGTTGAACTCCATTTTCAAAGCTAAAGCGTTGAACTCCATTTTCAAAGCTGAAGCGTTGAACTCCATTAACGTATTTTTTAACTATTTGATTTTTAAAGCAATTTATTCAAATCATTCATTCGCATTGCAAATAATGCCTCCCCCTAAACACTCATCGCCCTGATAAAAGACGACGGATTGTCCAGGTGTGACAGCACGTTGTGGCTGAATGAAATCAACTTGATAAGTTTCCGCTGTTAAAGCAGTAATAATACAGGCTTGATCGGGTTGACGATAGCGGGTTTTAGCAGAACACGATAAAGGAATTTGCGGTGCAACCCCGGATATCCAGTGTATTTGTTGCGCTTTTAAACGGCTGCTAAACAAGAGGGGATGATTATGTCCTTGTGCCACAATCAAGCGATTGTTTGGAATATCTTTTGCCACCACATACCAAGGTTCCCCACTACTCTCCGCTATTCCCCCGATTTTTAATCCCTGACGTTGCCCGATTGTATAGAACATTAGCCCATCATGTTCTCCTAAAGATTTTCCTTCAGGCGTTTCAATGATCCCAGGTTGCGCGGGTAAAAAGCGTGC
>JAGLHR010000510.1 GCA_023143415.1 Thiomargarita sp.
AAAAAACAATTTAAATCAAATACTTAAATATTGATGACTAACGATGAGAGCTGGAGCTTGGGAACGAGGGTTTGGCTGTGATAAAATGACTAACGACTAAAGCTAAAGCGTTAGACTCCATCATATCCGATCTGCTTCAGTTACTTATGATCATTTAAAGTCTGCATACGTTTTAAGATGGATTTGGGATTAAAATGAACCGACTGATTTGATGCCAGCTCTAATGCCTGTTTATAATAAGTTAAAGCAAGCGACGGTTTATTCAGATAATCTAAACTGATGGCAAGGTTATAAACATAATCCGCTTGAATTTTGTCATAACGGTAAGCATTGAAATAGGCTTTCTGCGCTTGCGCCCATCGCCCTTTGCGGGCATAAAAATTACCTAAACTAAAATGTATATAAGCCGATTGTGGAACTTGTTTGATTAATAATTTCAATTGGCTCTCAGTCTCTTGGGAAAAATGATCTAAAGTATTGATTAAACCCACCTGTGCATAAGTATCTTGGGGGTATAAATGTAAGACTCGTTGATAATGGTGTTGCGCCTGTGCTTTGTTACCCTTTCGTAAAGCCACCGCTGCAAGCCCTAATAAAGCATCACGATTATTTTCGTCTTTTTGTAAAACTTTAGTATAGGCACGTTGTGCAGTCCAATCATCATTCTGTTGAAATGCGTTATAACCTTTTGATAATTCAGCATTAATTTTAGTACTAACGGTTTTGCGTATCTGAATACCAGGGGTTTGAGGTGACAACGGTACTTCTTTTTTTTCTGATTTTTTTTCTGAAGGCGCAGACTTTTGTGGCGACTTTTGAGAAGGCGTAGTCATATATTTTTTTTGCGCCAGTTCAAATTTTTTATTGAGAATTATGGGATGAGATTGAACTGGGGAAGAAATAGGCGTTTTTGGCTTCTTCGTTGATTGAGCTTTGGTTGGCATTTCGGGCTTTTTCATCTCCTCAATCATTGGAGGTGTTTGTTTACTTAGCTGAACAGGCGGCGTTTCAGGCGGCGTTTCAGGCAATATTTCTAACTGTTTTTCAGGCAATGTTTCAATTTCAGGCAGTATTTCAGGTTTTTGATTTTGATGCAATATTTCAGGTTTTTTAGATCGAATTTTATCAACAAATTGCTGTGATTCCTGCCGCGCTACCTCTAAATTTCGTTTTGGTTTTGGCTGATGCGTAATAATAAAGGAAGGAGATGATACTAAATAATTTTCAATATAATAATATCCGGCTCCCATACTAACGAGTAATATACCTAATATGGCATATAACCAGGTAGCACCTTTGGAAGAGGATGGAGGATTACTTGCGGCTAAAATGCGCTGTGCATCTTTAGGGCGAGGGATTTTTTTTGTTATCACTTTTGAAACATCTGCTTTCTGCATATCTGTTTTCAATTCATCTTTCTGTTTTAACCCATCGGAAATGTCAATGGCGGTTTCTGCTAATTTCGGCACATCACTTTTCACTTTTTCTTGTCGTTTTTGCCCATCAGGAAAAATGCTCTCTTCTTGAGTTGGTTCAAATTTCTGTACATCCGTTTTTAATTCATCTTGCTGTTCTTCTAACTTATCTGAAAAAATGTCATCTTGAACTTGTTCAAATTCCTGCACATCAATTTTTGATTCTATTTGCTTTTCTACCTCGTTATAGGAAAAATCTTCAAAGGCTTGTTTTTCTGTAATGGTTTTGTTTTCTTTAATCGTACCGTCTTTAAACGGTTTTCCAATGGCAACCTCGTCATCAGAAGTGATGCGTTTAAATTCTAAAGATTCAACTTCGTCAACTTCGCGTTCAGACTTTTCCTCATTATCATGTTGAAATTGTGGCAGAATATCATCTTCCCAATTAACCGTCTCTCTTTTTTTTTCTATTTCTGAATCAAGTTCATTAAAATCAACTAAATCGTCAATTTTATTTGGTTCAGGAAGAAAAGTTTCGTTTTCTTTTTGAAAATTGATGTCTTTAAAATGGCCAAGCAATTCTTCATTCCAATCTTTGAGGGATGATTCAGAAGTTTGCTCAAACTGAGATGAAGGAATACTATCTTCTATAGTTTGCTCAAACTGAGATGAAGGAATACTATCCTCTATCGTCTCAATAAAAAGTGGCTCCTCATCTACATTGAGAATATCATCAGTTTTATCAGGCGTTTGGGAAGTGTTTTCTTTCAGATTTTCATCCGCTTTTTTTAAAGCATCCATTAATAAACTCATGGGATAATCCTCTAATGATGATGAATAGAAATCGGCTGATATTATTGATAAGTACCGAAGCACAAGTTTTAGCACTTTTTGGAATCCAAACCTTCAGATTTGGACGTGACCCTTTTTGGAGTCCATTCGAGGTTTTAGTTTTTCTTCAAAAAACTAAAACCTCGAATCCTTTAGATTTGGACGTGACCAAATGACCGAATGCCAAATCTGAAGGTTTGGACTCCATAATATCCGATAACTTGTGCTTCAGTACTTATAACCCCTCGTTCCCAAACTGAAACTTGGGAATGAGGGAAAGTTTTAATACTTTTTTCCGTCCAACGCTGAAGCGTTGGGCGTGTTCAAATTACTAGCGAACAAAGCGTTGAACTCCATCATATAATTTATCAACAACTAAACCTGACAGGTTTTTAAAACCTGTCAGGTTTGAAGCAACGTTGTAGAAATTTGTGCATGGTACTTAATTTAGGAACGAAGTGGAAACCCACCATTTTTGGTTTTTTGTGGATTGAGCGTTCCGCTACACGCTATCGCTCTAAAATTAGCCAAACCTGTCAGGTTTAATGACGAGATTTTATTTGAAGACTAAAACCTTATCGGGTATTATTGAATTCTCATTCCTAAATTAAAATATATCGTCCTGCTGTGGCAACGACAATGGTTATGATTCCTAACCATAAATTGGTGACGATGATTTGACGAATCGTGGCTAAATAACCACCAGCTGACTTAAAATCCTTTTTGGAAATCGCCTCTTTAAGAGCCACAAAAGGAATAAAGACAATATACATAAACAATACTGTCATCACGATTCCCAGTGTCAACATGATATGAATGTATATTGCTGTCTTACCCATGCCCCCATAAACGCCAAAGATGAGCCATAATCCGGTAATCCATAATAAGATCACTGCCACCCATACCCATGGGAAAAACCGCCCAAGCACTTGTGACATCAGAGGTAAACGCAAGGGCGGTTCAAGCAATTGATTAGCAACTGGGCGTAAAGCGATATGAGCAAAAAACATTCCGCCCACCCAAATGACAGCAGATAAAGTATGTAAAGTAAGCAGAATGGCTAAAAAATAAGGCGTATGTGATATAGACATAATTATTTCATGTTCAAGTTGATGAATGTCGTCGTAGATGATTTATCACCTATTTCGTGAAAGGCGATAAATCGGCTACGACATGATTTGAGATATTAGCCAAATATATCGTTAGTCAAATTTTTAAACCAACTATGGGCGTAAAGCACTTCACGTTTTCTGAGTTCAGGAGAACCATCCATAGGTGAAATGCCACCTGCGCCTCTGATCCATTTTATCTTATCACCTTCTAAGTGATAAACGGCGGCAACGGAAATGCCATATTCTTTGCCGATCATGCTATAACACGCATTGATAAGAAAGGGCGGTACCATTTCCTCGCCTTTTAACGCTTTCACAATCGCAAACGCACAGACTTTAGCTTGAGAATTAGCCGCATTGGCGGCTCTTGCCATTGGACTAGCAATGGCGGCATCGCCAATAATGTGAATGTCTGTGTGCCGTTCCGATTCAAAAGTTCTCTGGTTGATAGGGCACCAACCGGTTTCATCCACTAAGTCACCAATAAAGGCAATTTTACCTGCTTTTTGTTGTGGAATGACATTGAGAACATCTCCAACATGTTGATCTTCAAACGGTTCAGTATAAAGGGCCTTTTTTTTGGCATCAACTCGTATGACTTCGCCGCCTTCAGAAAATGGGAGCCATTCAATGATGCTGTGATCCGTGCCATAACCATAAAGTTTTTTCCAAGCTTGGATGAATAACTTTTGCTGTGCAAATTTTTCACTGGCTTCCAAGATGATCACTTTAGATTTAGGCTTGTACTGTTTCAAGTAGTCCGCAATTATGCTGGCACGTCCATAAGGACCCGGATGACAACGAAAAGGTCTGCGTGGCACTGTAATAATAACTCTGCCCCCATCTTTCATGGCTTCTAATTGTTTGCGTAGCAGGGCAGTTTGAGAGCCACTATTCCAAGCGTGAGGTATTTTTTCCGCAACGCTTTCATTATAGCCTTCAATGGTTTCCCATTTAAAATCAATGCCTGGTGAGACAATCAGGCGATCATAATGAAAAGTCTTGCCGCTTTGGGTGGTTACTTTTTTCTTGTCAGGATCAATTCCCGTTGCGCGATTATGTACAACTTTGACACCGTATTTTTCCAATCCTTCATAACTAAATTTAATGGAATCAACGTTGCGCCATCCGCCCAACACTTCATTACTCATAAAACAGGTATAGTAATGCTTGTTTTGCTCAATAAGGGTGACTTCAATAGACGGATCATTTTTGCGAATATATTTGGCTGCCGTCGCGCCACCCGCACCGCCGCCAATAACGACGACACGCTTCTTTCCAGTTACGGGGGAAGGGGGAACGGTACTACAACCAGTTATACCGGCGGCAGTCATACCGGCGGTGATTTTGATAAAATTTCTACGGTTCATAACTTGTTTTAGTGATGCGAATTAAGAGTTAAAATAGGAGTCCAACGCTTCAGCTTTGGGCGGACTGACAAAGCTAAAGCATTCGAGGTTTGAGTTTTTCTTTAAAAAACTCAAACCTCGAATGTACTCCAACAACAAAGTTAATGTTGAATACCAACAACAAAGTTAATGTTGAATACCAACAACAAAGTTAATGTTGTACTCCAACAACAAAGCTAAAGCGTTGTACTCCATTTTTTTTTAAAATTCAACTCTTAATTCCGTGGTATCGGTTCATTAACATTTCTTGTTTCTGCGGTAAAAAATTGTTATAAATCAAGTTTTTACCGACTTTTTACATCCATTTTATCCCGCAATTTGTCCCCTAACATGTTGACTGATAAGACGACTAATAATAAAGCCAATCCCGGGGCTAACACCGTATGCGGGGCGACGAGCATATACCCTGTACCATCGCGTATCATACTGCCCCATGATGCGGTGGGCGGTTGTACTCCTAAGCCTAAAAATGATAATCCTGCTTCGGCAATGACAATACCGGCAATGCCAAATGTGGCTTCAATCAGTAAAGGGCTCATTAAGAGGGGGATGACATGATGGCGCAAAATACGTGGTGTTGAAGCACCTAGTGCGATGGCAGCGATAACATGTTCTCGGTGTTTTAGGGATAAGGTTTGCGCTCGTGCTAAACGAGCGAAGCCTACCCATCCGACTACTGATAGGGCAAAAACGACGTTTTCAATCCCCGGTCCTAAAATACCTGATAAGGCAATCGCCAGTAAAATACCGGGAAAGGCTAAGAAAACATCCATGATTCGCACGATGATTAAATCGACATAGCCTCCCAGCCATGCACTCACTGTGCCAATCAAGACCCCGATGGTTGATGAGACAAGGATGACCCAAAGGGCGACAAAAAATGAAGTCCTTGCTCCTAGAATTAAACGGTCTAAAATGGGGCGACCTAAATCATCATAGCCTAACCATTCTGAAAAGGAAGGGGGCTGTAAGATATTGGACAAGATGATGTAGTTAGGTTCTAAGGGGAGAAAATCGCCTAAAATCGCTACAAATAACCATAAGATTAATATAAATGAAGGAATAACAATTTGATATTTAAACACTGTAACGCACCCTTGGGTCTAACCAACCATATAATATGTCGGTAAAGGTATTTACCAAGACATAGCTTAAACTAATTAATAAGATACAGGCTTGCACGACGGGATAGTCACGCCGTTGAATGGATTCAATGGTCATTTGTCCAATCCCAGGCCAAGCAAAGATGATTTCAGTGATCACTGCACCGCCTAATAAAGTCCCTAATTGTAATCCGAGTATTGTGATAATGGGGAGTGAGGCGTTGCGTAGTGCGTGATGAATAACGACTGCCGATTCGCGCAAGCCTTTTGCACGGGCGGTACGGATATAGTCTTCATTGAGCACTTCTAGTAAAGTTGATCGTATCATACGCGCTAAAATGGCTGATAATGCAGTTCCTAAAGTGATGGCGGGGAGTACCAGTGATAAAAGATTTTCACGCCCACTCACCGGAAACCATCCTAGCGTTAGGGAAAATAGGAGTATTAATAAGGGCCCTAACCAGAAGTTAGGGATGGATACGCCTAATAGGGAAAACATCATCGCAGAGTTGTCATAAATACTGTCTTTACGCAAAGCGGCTATACTTCCCAATGGCAATGCGATGAGTATAGCGACTAATAAACCGGCTGCTGCTAATTCCAAGGTGGCAGGAAAACGTTCTATCAAAATGTCAATGATAGGTTCTTTGGAATATAATGATGTCCCTAAATCACCTTGCAATAAGTTTGTCATATAGTTCCACCATTGCGTGAGCAGGGGTTGATCTAAACCGAGTGCTTTTCGTAAGGCTTCTAAATCGGTTGGCGTTGCCGTTTCGCCGAGCATTGCTTGCACGGGATCACCCGGAACAAGATGAATCAATAAAAAAATGAGGGTGACAACGCCAAATACAACAGTCAATGTACTTAGTATTCGAGAAATAATAAAAAAAGGCATTTTTTTTTAATTATCAGTAAAGTAATTTTGGAGTCCAAATCTTCAGCTTTGGAAATGGAGTCCAAATCTTCAGCTTTGGAAATGGAGTTCAACGCTTTAGCTTTGGGCGTATTTTGGAGTGCCAAAGCTGAAGCGTTGAACTCCAGAAAAAAATGCCAAAGCTGAAGCGTTGGACTCCAGAAAAAAGACTAATCAGGCCACCGATAAGTTAGCACTCTGGATTTTGAATAAGGGATAATATTAACCTGATTACTCTGGTTTCCCCCCAAGATCATAATTTTACGGCCTCGAGCCGAGTCGTAGAAACCCACATGTCCATTAAAACAGACTATACAGCCTTTGCGTGGTTCCCGAAGCCTTTTACCCCAATTGCGCCATGATCTTGATGAGGCGGAATTGGTTCCTTTAATGTCAGCTTGTTGCATACACCAGTTGACAAAGGCTGAACACCATGGCGTTTCATCATCTGTCGCACGAAGGGTTGTTGTTTGATGATATTCGACTATTCGGGGATTATCAACTCTGCCACGAATTTCTTTCACACCCTTTTCTTGAATAGCAATGTCAAACCAGGGCGCGTCATCACTATCTATTTCTGCTAAAACAGTTTGGGAAGCAACATCGGGTGAGACATTTTCTGGATCATTTGCTGCCGCAGGTACATTTTCTGGATCATTTGCTGCCGCAGGTGCATTTTCTGCGACCGCCGTTGTTGTCGCGGCTTGTGATGATGTTGTCGCGCTGGGTACATTAATGGCTTGCCCTACGCTGAGACGATTCGCATTACGAATCTGAGGATTCATCTGCATGAGTTGATTGTACGAAATATCATGTTTTCTTGCGATACGATACAGGGTATCACCTGTTTTTATGGTATAAGTTGTCATCTATTTTTCTTATCTTTAAATGTCCAAAAATCGTAATTACTCAGCTAACTAAGGAATGAAGATTTAATCACATCCGAAACTTTCAAGCCAAACCTGTCAGGTTTTAAAAACCTGTCAGGTTTAGTTTTGTGTTTTATTCAATTTTTATTCCTAAGTCGGGAATATACTCTTGTAACGTTTAATGGTAACATAACTATGCCAATATATACCACCGTTGATAGTACAAGAATCCATGCCAATCAGATATTTAAAACCTTTGTTCATCATTCAAAATAACCCGCTTTAAGGTTTTGACAGATAGATAACCTGTCAGATGAGCAAAATATCTGCCTGACGCGGTGTCACCATTGGTTGAATACTGGGGTGGTGAAAATTCGTTTAACCAAAACTTGATCCCCATTCCATTGAAAAATATATTTAATAAACAATGACTTACATTTATTGACTTTCATTCATCATTCACCATTATTTCATTTACTCAATTATTTTTGTTTAAATTATCACTTATTTTTTGAACTTTGTACAGGATATTTTTAATTGTTAGAATCAGAATTTTCAGAATTTGAGAATTTTCAGAATTAAAAATCAAGGTAACTACTCAGCCTTGAAATCAATTTCAAGTTAGCTTTGTTCTTTGGAGTACAACGCTTTAGCTTTGTTATTTGGAGTACAACATTAACTTTGTTATTTGGTATCCAACATTAACTTTGTGATTTGGAGTACAAC
>JAGLHR010000511.1 GCA_023143415.1 Thiomargarita sp.
CAACGCTTTAGCTTTGTATATCCATTCGTTGACATTGGAGTACAACGCTTTAGCTTTGTATATCCTCAAAGGAAATAATCATGCGAACCCTATACTTAGGAATCCTCTTAATTATTTTATCACCAAGCGTGATAGCGAATATTTCGCCTGCTCAAATTGATCATCTTCATGCACAAGCAAAAAAAGCGTTCTTTGCCACAGACTATGACACCGCCTTAGAAAAATGGCAAACGGCATTGAATTACGCACGAAAACTTAATCAACAAAGCAATATCAGCAAGTTTATTGTCAATTTAGGGGCTGTCAACTATCACATTGGGCAATATCAGAAAGCCATTGCATATTATCAACAAGCAGTCCTTCTCGATCATGAACTCGGTGATAAAAGTGGTGAAAATGCCAATTTGAACCAATTGGGATTAATCCACTACAATCTAGCTCAATATCAAAAAGCCCTCTCCTACTATCTGCAAGCCATTGAAATACAAATTGATGATAAAAACGAAATAAGTAATAGCCTAAATGGTATTGGCATGACTTATGACAGTCTTGGAGAATATCGACAAGCCTTGACTTATTATCAACGCGCCTTGAAAATCAAAAGAGAAATCGGAGAGAAAACAGGGATCGCTTACAACCTATCTAATATTGGGATCGCTTATAAAAACCTGAGCGATTACCCCAAAGCCTTAGCACGATTTCAAAAATCCCTCAAAATACAACAACAAATTGGTGATCAAAGAGGAATTGGGAATAACCTAACCAACATTGGCACCGTCTATTCTAGTCTTGGGCAATATTCAAAAGCCCTCAACTCCTTTCAGCAGGCTTTGCAAATATTTGGCGAGAGGAACGATTCCAAAGGCATTGCCGATAATCATTCCAATATTGCTGTTCTCTATGATAAACAGGGGGAATATTCAAAAGCATTAACGCATTTTAAGCAAGCCTTACAAATACAACATGAACTTGATGATCGATTTGGCATCGGAAATAATCTATCTAATACCGGTATTGTCTATAGACATTTAGGCGATTTTCCAAAAGCATTAACATATTATAAACAAGCCCTTGAGAGACAAATCGCTATTGGTGATAAACGTGGCGAAGCAAATACTTTAAGCCATTTAGGGGTAGTCTATGAAAACCTGGGGCAATTCCCAAAAGCATTAGTACATTATTCGCAAGCTATTGAAATACAACGAAAAATTGAGGATAAACAAAGCGAAGGTAATACATTAAGCAATATTGGCGTGTTGTATTATCATTTAAGACATTTCGACAAAGCCAGAGGCTATTTTCTGCAAGCGTTAACGATTTGGGATGATATTGGTGATAAATGGGGAAAGGGTATTGATCTTCTCCATCTTGGCGCAATGTACTATAGTCAAAACAGATTTAAACCTTTGCAAGCCTTAAAATATTACTTAGACGCATTAAAGGTTAAACGAGAAATCGGTGACAAACGAGGAGAAAGTGCGGCTCTTACTAATATAGGTACGGTATATGGCGCAATTGGTAAAAAACAAAAAGCCTTGAGCCATTTCCAAGCGGCTTTACAAATAGATCGTAAATTAGGTGATAAAATCGGAGAAGCAGCTATTCTCTCCAATTTAGCTCGTATCTATCAAGAACTCGGTTTCTACGAAAAAGCGCGTATCGCTTTACAAAAAAGTATAACAACGCTTTCCAAATTAGGTTCAAATCACTTATGGTATGCAAAACGAAATTTAGCCGCACTTAAAGTTAAAATCAATGAAAATCACGCGGCGATCACAGATTATGAACAAGCCTTAGATCACATTGAACAATTACGCGCTGGCTTAATCGAAAAAGCGGATAAATTCTCTTTTATGAGCAATAAGTTTGAAGTGTATGATGAATTGATCGCCTTGTTACAATCCCTTCACGAAAAATATCCAAAAAAAGGTTATGATCGCAAAGCGTTAGAGATTTTTGAACGAAAACAAGGGCGTGTTTTTCTGGAAGAAATCGGAAAAAGCGGCGCACAACGTTTTGCCCGTTTTCCTGATGAAGTTCGTCAAAAAGAACAATTGCTGACAAAAAAAATAGTTCAAAGACAAACTGAATTAGTGCAAGCTCGTAATAAACCCGTTTTTAAACAAGAATTTACAATTATAAAAGCATTGAATCAGCGTATCGCTATTCTGAAAAAGCAGCAACAGGCATTACAAACAGAAATTAAAGAAAAATATCCCGCTTACTATGCCCTTAAATATCCCCAACCCGCGACGGTTGCCGTTTTGCAAAACGAAGTCTTACAACCCGGCGAAGTAATACTGGTTTATGGCATAATGAAGGAAAAGACTGCCCTCTGGGTTATCTCTTCCAGTCACTTTGCGATGTTGACACTACCCATCGGTGAAGAAGAACTTAATGACAATGTCGCCTATATGCGCGATGTCATTCTTAACCGTTTGCCAGAATTAGTTGATGAAGGCTACCCCCTCTATCAAAAACTCATTCCAAAAGAAATTCACAAATACTTAGCTGAGGCTAACACGCTCTACATTGTACCCACCGGTTCATTATATATGTTACCCTTTGAAACGCTGGTAACAGATGATACGGATTACTTTAATCCCCGTTACCTGATTGAAGACTATGCCATTATTTACTTATCCTCAGCTTCTCTGCTCAAAATACTGCGTGAAACTAAACGGCGCAAGCCTAGCAAAAAATTTATCGCTTTTGCTGATCCGGCATACATTCCATGTAAAAAAACGGGTGATAAGCAGAGTATTGCGAGAGCGAGAAATGTAACAGAAATACGCACTCACGTTTATCGCAAAACGATGGGTGCGGTTTGTTTTCCTCTACTACCGGAAACAGCCAATGAAGCCAATTCAATTGCCGCCTTCTTCCATCAAAATGACAATGTTCTCTTAGGTGAACAAGCCAGCCGAAATACCGTCTTTCACTTAAATAAAAATGGGCAAATAAGCGATTATCGCTATATACTATTTGCCGTTCATGGACTGTTGCCCAATCAAGTGACGGGATTAGCGCAATCATCGCTAGTCTTATCCAACGCTCAGGGTAAGAACGG
>JAGLHR010000512.1 GCA_023143415.1 Thiomargarita sp.
AATGAACGCCCAAAGCTGAAGCGTTGGACTCCAGAATTCAATGCCATTAAGTTAAGGGCAGACACAGAAGTCTGCCCTACAAAAACCAGCGTATCATAAGATTGTAAGGGCATTAGAGTCGAGTCGATGTTTTAGTTTTTTTATGTCATAAACATCTTTGAATAGCTAAACGAAAACCCAGCGTGTGTAAAAACGAATTAATCTGATATAAATCGGAATTAGACTTTCGTGAAACCCTTTTATTAATCTCGTCTTGGCTGAATTTTACCTTTTCAATCAGTTGAGACGTAACGGCTTGTGCTTCTGCAACATGTTTTAAAGCCATCTTGAAAGCTTCTGGATCGTCATCTTCAAATGCCGCATCAAGATATTCTGCTGCTTCTTGAGGATCGCGGAGTGCTTCTATTAATTCTGCATGATAACTCTTACCCATTATTACCTCCATAATCATGCCAATAAGTCTTGGCTTTACGAATATCCCTTATGTGCTTTTGTCAGCTTCACCTACTGATTTACTCTCACCAAAATTGCCTCGTATAAGCCTATCCATGCGAACACGAATTTTTGCTCGCGCTATCATTTAATGATTTAAGCCAAATAGAAAAAGGTATTTTACCCTCTTTAGTAGCGTAGGGTGGGTAGAGTGAAACGAAACCCACCACAACTGTGTTAATTGAGAAATGGTGCTGCTTCGCTCCTACCCACCCTACTCTTACTACTCTTACTGTTAAACTCGTTGCGGGTTTTTGTTTCGTTATAGTCTGTATCTATCTATTTTATTTTGAAATGGTTTTTTTATTTTTATTGATCTGTTAGGTTTGCAGTGCTGTACTTGTTACAGAGACATTTCATTAAACCATGTAATATCACTTGCCCGACAATAGCGAAACCCTTGGGGTGGGTGAAAAGATTGCTTCTTTAAAATATCAAGAGTAATTGGTTTATCTAATTTCTGAACATCTTGAACTTTAAAGAAAATACCCACGCCAACAGATACACCATCATAATAAGCATCAAATTCTTGACGAGTCGCCCCTGCTTTTTTTTGTACCATCTGCCACAAGTCTTTTAAGGGTTTTTTTACAATTTTATCGACTTTGAATGCGCCAACAAGTGCCTGAACGGGAGATGATACATAAATCAACACCCAATCTCCCGGTTCTAAGCGTTTTGGGCGAACCCGGCGTAGTTCCACCGTTTTGGCATGTTCAAATATTTTGTTGGCGTATTTAGGGCGGACTGATAAAAGTATGTTGCTGGACATAAAATGACCTCTTTAACTTGTTTGAACACCCTTATTACTATACTGCGGACACAACTTCAACTTTTATGTAGGGGAGCAGGCAAAATCTTTTTCGTGTAACACAAGCCTCATTCCTAATGAGGCTTTAATAACTTTTGAGGTTTCAGTTTTTTTCAAAAAACGAAAATCTCGAAACGAAACTTTTAATCCACCTTATTTTAACCGGATTTTAGGCGTTCCGGTTGAAAATTTTTCTGGACAACTCTCCTAGTTCAGTATACACTAAGTTTTCAAATTAATCACTAATTGATGATTTTAACTATGTCAACTAAAAATAGCGTCTATAAAAATGCCTCAAGGAAAGAATATAACCTCACCACCGAGCAGCGCGACACTTATCGGAAGATATCTCAGGAATCCTTTTTGCTCAAAAAACGTGCAGAGCAAGGGCTTTTATCTCGTGTCCATTCAGTCAACACGCCACAACTTGATCCAAACGACTTAATGCCACAGTTAAAATCTAACAACCTGATCACTTTGAGCCTATTTAGCGGTGGCGGCGGTTTAGACTTGGGCTTTGATAAAGCGGGATATACCCACAAAGGCGCTTATGAAATCATACCTATTTGTGGCGAAACCTTAAAAAACAACCGTCCAAACTGGAGGATTCATAGTGGTTCTGAAAAGGGCGATGTCATTCAAATCAAATGGCAAGATGAGATTGGCTCAATAGATGTTATCCACGGTGGTCCGCCATGTCAGCCTTTTTCTATTGCCGGGCAACAGGAAGGCCAAAATGATGATCGGAATATGTGGAGTGAATTTATAAGGGCGGTCAATATCATTAAGCCTAAATCTTTTGTTGCTGAAAATGTACTCGGACTACTCAACCCGAAATTTCGTGGCTTTGTTCAAGAACATATATTGGATAAGCTCCCTGATTACCATATCCTTATGTTTGAACTAAATGCCGCTGATTTTGGTGTTCCCCAAATAAGACGACGGGTATTCTTCGTCGGTTTTCGTACTTTGGCGAATTTTAAACATTTCAAAATTCCACAACCCACTCACATAAGTTCTGAATTAGAGGGAACCTGTTTTGATAATATTTGTCGCACAGATGATCTATTTGAAAATACCTTGCCTAAAACGATGGGGGTTAGAAAAGCATTAGGGCTTCCTGACATCGGTTATGACTCTTTGGCACCCACCTTAAGAAGCGCGTTTACTGGTAAAAGAAATACAACCTCGGTGTTGAATAGTACCGCCGGACAGAAAGCGTGGGGGAATATAGGAATATGGCCCAACGGCGTACAAGCTAATCGCGACAAAGCTTCTGCTTTTCCAGCAAAATACGATCATTTCCGACTCTCAGTACAAGATTGTGCCTTATTGCAAGGATTTCCAGAAGAGTGGTGTTTTGCGGGTGCTGTCTATCAGGTGTTAGGCCAAATAGGTAATTCCGTGGCACCTCCGGTTGGCTATCAAGTCGCAAAAGCGGTGGCTATTGCCCTGTTATTAGGCTTGAAAGCAAACTTTCATCAGAACGAACCTTAAATAGTTCTATAGATTTAAGGATTGCTTAACCAAATTTCTTAGACGCATAGCATGATTGTCAGTTATTTTTTCCCAATCAGAAAAATAACTTGCCGGTATATGAGGATTGTTTAATGTGCTTCCCCTTTCAATCAGATATTTAGCCCGATCATTTAAAATTTCTCGCATACGATTGCTGCTGTAACCACCTTTCATATCTTGTAGAGCCAAATATTTATCCTTTTTATATTGCTTTTTTTGGATTCGTCTCGCATCGTGATATGAATAGAGCTTTTTTTTACCACAAATTTGATATAAATCATATAGAGTCAGTTTTTTAGAAACTATATTAGCCAGATCAAAGTCAGGATGTATATATTCAGCTTTTTCCTCAATCCAGGGTGCCATCATACTTGGACTGCCATAATTGTAATAAACGTATTTTTCTTGATAAAAACCAAATAGCCAATGTTTTCCTTGCCATTTTTTAATATGTTCTGGGCCAAAGTCCCTTACTGTTGTCACGGAACATTTTGAAGTTGTTTTTAATTCAAATGGGATTCTATTTTCCCCTAATTCAAGGAATGCATCAACACCAGACCTACCTTCTGATGTATCTCTAACGAGTTCAAATAACTCGATCATTTGATGTTCTCTTCCATCATCTTGAAAATAATTTTTGCTCATCTTATCACATTACAAACACAATTCAAGGGTTTTTCTATAATTTTAGGACTTACGCATTGACAAACTAAAAAAAGTATGTTCTCTATAAAAATCATATAGTTATAAAACATAATGACTTAATTAAATTGGTGAAAATTGTCAAAATGACAAAATACAAATTTTGTAACACGTTGTATTTAAACAGTTTCATAAAATACTTCTCTTGTCAATGCGTAAGTCCTAAATTTTTCAGATAAATAATGATTGAGTAGCGTAGGTAGAGTGAAACGAAACCCACCATGTATTAATTGAGAAATGGTGCCGCTTCGCTCCTACCCACCCTACTCTTACTACTTTTACTAACCCAAAGCTGAAGCGTTGAACTCCATTTGAGGCTAAAGTTTTTTGAAGAAAAACTTTAGCCTCAAAAACACCCAAAGCTGAAGCGTTGGACTCCAGAATTACAACACGCGCATTTCTAATCCTAAATCAGGCAAGTCTGCTAATACTTTTGCATCACTTAACACGGCCACATTGGCTTTTTCTGGCCGTAAGTAAGTTACGGCGACTCGTTGTAAATCGGCTATTTGTACTTGCAAGACGCGATGACGAAATTCGCGCCGCTGTTCAGGGGTACGTCCATATAAGCTACTGAAAAAGCTATTAATGGCTTCTCCCGCTGGGGAACCGGGACGATCAATTTGACTGATCACACCCAGAATCGCTTCTTCCAAAGTGCGTGGTTCATGGTGAGATTCTTGTAGCCATATCAGAGAGTCATCAAAATCTGCCAAAGTGTCTAGCAAACGGGGATCACGGTAGGAATAAAAATGAAATGCGCCTGTGTTACTCTTATAATTCGCGCCGCCACCATACGCGCCTCCTTGTTCACGCAAAGCGCGGTGCAAATAGCCATTTCTCAGAAAATGCCCTAAAACCACTAAAACAGAGGAATCTGGATGTGCCGCCGAAACCGTCGGATAGGCTTTCGCACAGAAATTCACTTGGGTATGGGTACTCCATGCTTCTTTAACCAGATTGTTCACAGCAGCCAGTTCAAATACGCTATTGGCATTGCTCACTGATTGCCAGTTTTGCTTTGTCAATATCTCATTGATATGATTATGCTGTTCCGCCTCACTCACCAACAATAATTGGCGTGGTGCTTCAAGCAATTTGTCACGAATACATGCCAGTTGAGCTGCAAACGCTTCTAAGTTGTTTTTATTTGTGAGGCTATCGTCAAGTTCCCTGAGCTTTTGTATTCCGAGTAAGCCATTCCAACGATGATATAAATTCCCCGCAGGATTGATACCGCTACCACAGGCGGTCATCACTAAATGATGTCCACGCCCTGTTATACTGTTATCGCTTTCTGCCCTTAATTGAGCCACTAATTCACGCAAACGGGATAATTCATCAAAACGGGCTTCTTCAAGTGTTTTGAGTAATAATCCAGAGAGGGCAGATTGATTACGCACGAGGGCTTTACCCGACAGACTAAATACGCCTTTGACTATCTGCCTATCAGAGACACTACCTCGTACTGATGCTTGTGCGTGGATTCCACCCGTTACTGCGGCTTGTTCAGCGGCGATTTCCCGATAATCCTTGTTGCCACAGCCAACTTCTGTGACGAAATCGCAAAATAAGGGGAGTATATCCACTAATTCTGCTTCTAAATCGGGTAAGTCGATCACAATGGTTTGATAAATCATGCCATTCGTGCCGCGTGCAAACCAAGTGGCAGGGCATCCATTGATTGGTTGAACCGTGCCTTCAGGGATTTTCAATTCATCGGCGATATCTGCTAAACCGACTTTCGGCAATAATTCGGGATCATCCTTTTGCTGTTGACGGGCATTTAAAGCGACTGTTTTTTCAATGACTTTAATTTTATCCTCGTCAGTCATGCTTTTTTGAAGGATTTCTAATCGCGTCTTTTCTTCGGCAATTTCCTGTTCCCCCAATTCAGTATCAGGTGCCATCACGACACGAACGCGGTGTGGATTATCTATGAGTAAACGCCGCGTTAAATTGGGTATAAAATCAGGATTCTGTATTTTCGCCCGGATTCTTGTTAAAACAGAATCAATATCTAAAAATGCCACGGGATCGCCCTTATGTATCATGGGAGATAAGGCATTGATGACTAAGCGCAAACCATAAGGGAATCCATCGCCTGTGATTTCTCGTTGGTGCAACTCGATTTGATGTAGCACTGATTCCAGCATTTCCATCGGCACGCCTTTCTCAGCAACCTCATTTAGCACCTGAAAAATCAATTCTTCTACCGCTTCCGCCTGTTCAGGATTAGAGCCTTCTAAACCACAGATAAAACTGCATTCTCGACTACTGTCATCAATACCGCATAAGGGCGAGGGTGCTGTTCCTAATGACGTTGTTTCCAGGGCGTGACGTAGTGGTGAGGCACTGTTATTCAATAACACGCCTATCAATAAGCCAGCATCCATCATCTCATGGACATCAGTACTTTTACCTAATAACCAAGCCAATACGGTATGTGTTTTATTTTCAGGTTTCTCTTTATTATCAATGGGATATAAATTAATCGCGTCTTGGGGACGATCATAACGTTGCTCATCAGGGATATGTAAATCCGTACAATCCCTCTTTTGAAAATGCCGCAAAGCGCGTTCTTGAAAGAGACGTTGATGTGTCTCTGCTGGACGATCCCCATACGTCATAAAAATCGCATTTGAGGGGTGATAATGGCTGGCATGAAAGGCTTTCAATTGAGCATGGGAGAGTTTTGGAATATCCTTTGGTTCGCCGCCGCTGTTGTAGTGGTAAGTAATTGTTGGAAATAGGTGAGTATGCACTGTTTGCCATAAACGCTGCACGGGCGAACTCAACGCGCCTTTCATTTCATTAAACACCACGCCTTTATAAACTAAGGGCGTATTTGAATCATCAGGG
>JAGLHR010000513.1 GCA_023143415.1 Thiomargarita sp.
ACGAAAACCTCGAAACGTTCCTAAGTCATTTTCAATTTTTAATTAAGGAGGAATTATGTCACGAGCCTTTAATTTTAGCGCAGGGCCAGCAAACTTACCTACGCCAGTGTTAGAACAAGTCAAAGCCGAGTTACTTGATTGGCACGGCTCTGGTATGTCAGTGATGGAAATGAGCCATCGTGGTAAAGAATTTAAGTCCATTGCTGAACAAGCGGAGTCCGATCTCCGAGATTTATTAAATATTCCAAGCACTTATAAAGTGCTATTTTTACAAGGAGGTGCCTCTTGTCAATTTGCAATGGTACCCATAAATTTGCTGCGCGGCAACAATGAGGCGGATTATTTTAACACGGGACAATGGTCAAAAAAAGCCATTGCTGAGGCGAGAAAATATGGCGAAGTTAATTTGCCTGTTAATTCAGAAAGCAATAACTTTACCAATGTGTCGGAATCGAAGCATTGGACGTTAAATCCTAATGCCGCTTATGTTCATTATACACCCAATGAAACGATTAACGGTTTAGAATTTCTTACGATTCCTGACGTGGGCGATAAAATCCTTGTGGCAGATATGTCTTCAACTATTTTATCACGCCCTTTGGATGTTTCTAAATATGGACTCATTTACGCTGGCGCACAGAAAAATATTGGTCCCGCTGGTTTAACCATTGTTATTATACGCGAAGACTTGGCAGACGGTGCCATGCCCAATATGCCAAGTATGTTGAGTTATAAAACCCACATTGATAGTGGTTCTATGTCTAACACGCCACCAACGCTGGCTTGGTATATTGCCGGGTTAGTTTTTAAATGGCTCAAAGAGTTTGGCGGTTTAGCGAAGATGGGTGAACGTAATCAGCGCAAGGCTAAAAAGTTATATGCTGCCATTGATCAATCCGAGTTTTATAATAATCCTGTTGATCCCGCCTATCGCTCTTGGATGAACATACCGTTTACTTTGAGCAATTCCGATTTGGATAAATCCTTTCAGGCGGAGGCTAAGGTAGCGGGTTTGTTGACTTTAGGTGGACATCGTACCGTCGGCGGATTGCGGGCGAGTATTTATAACGCTATGCCAGAAGAAGGTGTACAAGCGTTGATTGATTTCATGAATGATTTTGCAAAACGGAAGGGCTAATGTCTTATAAAATACTGACTTTAAATAATATTTCTGTTTTAGGTTTAGAGCGTTTACCGCGTACCCATTATGAAGTTGCTTCAGAAATTCAGCATCCTGATGCGGTATTATTACGTTCATTTAAGATGCACGATTGGGAAATACCTGAGACTTTGAAAGCCGTCGGGCGTGCTGGAGCGGGTGTCAATAATATCCCCGTTGATAAAATGAGTGCTTGTGGCATTCCTGTTTTTAATGCGCCTGGCGCAAATGCTAATGCAGTCAAGGAGTTAGTGATGTCTTGTCTGTTATTGACGGCGCGTAATCTATTTCCAGCTTGGGATTATACCCGCAATTTACAAGGAACAGATGCAGAAATTTCTAAACAAGTTGAAGCGGGTAAGAAAAAATTTGTGGGTTTTGAATTATCAGGGCGCACAATCGGCGTAATTGGTTTAGGGGCCATTGGCGTTAAAGTGGCGAATGCCGCCAAAGCTCTCGGTATGAATGTTATTGGCTATGATCCTCTGATGACGGTTAAAAATGCTTGGCAACTGTCAGCGCATGTTAAACAAGCGTTAAGTGTTGAAGATATGTTATCACAAGTTGAATTTGTGACAGTGCATGTGCCTCTGTTAGAAAACACTCGTCATACGATTAATGCTGAACGATTACAAAATGCGCGTCAAGGTTTAACGATTTTCAATTTTTCCCGTGACGGGATTGTGGAGAATACCGCTGTTTGTGACGCAATTAAAGCAGGGCGAGTTAATAGCTATGTCTGTGATTTTCCTAATAATTTGTTGATCAATCATGAACGTGTGATTACTTTGCCACATCTTGGCGCATCGACTAAAGAGGCGGAAGAAAATTGTGCCATTATGGTTGCTGATCAAATACGTGACTATTTAGAAAATGGTATTGTGCATAATTCTGTGAATTTTCCAGAAATGGATATGCCGCGCAGTGGGAAGCATCGTTTACTCGTTGTGAATGCCAATGTACCTCACATGATTGAGCGTATTTCTTCGGCAATATCCAATGCGACCCTTAACATTGTAGATATGTTGAATCGTTCACGCGATGATGTTGCTTGCACGTTGGTTGATGTTGATAAACCCATTCCCCAAACAGTTGTCGATGAAATTACTTCGAGAAAGGGCGTATTAACGGTGCGTTCTTTGTAAAAGCGACTTCCAAGAAAGAAATATGGTTCGACAACTAGACCTGACAGGTTTTGGAAACCTGTCAGGTCTGATTTTGTGGAATTAATTTCATACACGTTCCTAAACGATTGATTTCATTCATCGCATTCACCATTCACCATTCATCATTTCTACTTCGGTTGGCTCACAAATCCTAAGCGAGTAATTCCTGCATTTTGCGCTGAAGACATAATTTCAGCGAGTCTTTGATATAATGTATTTTTATCAGCACGAATATGGAGTTCAGGTTGTGGTTCTTTTTGAGCGGCTTTTTTTAGGCGAATAAGAAGTTCTTTATCATCAATACGTTCATCGTTCCAAAAAAGTGTTCCTTTGTCATCAATCGCTAACGCAATATTATTAGGTTTATCAGGGCTTTCTTGGCTAGAGGCTTGAGGTATGTCAATTGTAGTAGCGTGGGGCGTGAATAGGGGTGCGGTGATGATAAACAAAATGAGTAATACTAACATGACATCAATCATGGGAATCATGTTGATTTCTGATAAAGGTTCGTTGTTTTGTTCATCATCAAATTCATTAAAACTCATGGTGTTATCTCCTTTGAGGCTTTTTCAGTTTGAATGTTAACCGGTTGAATGCGGTGTTTCATATAAACCCTATTTTTCATATCCATGCGGGCACCCGTATTTAGGCAAGTATGGAGATCGTGAGTAAATCCTTCCAGTTTGTTCAAGAAATGGCGATTTCCACGAATTAAAGTGTTATAAGCTAATATCGCTGGAATTGCAACGGCTAATCCAATGGCAGTCATAATTAAGGCTTCTCCTACAGGCGCAGCGACTGTATCTAGGGAAGCACTTCCCTTTGCGCTGATGCTGATAAGCGCATCATAAATGCCGATTACCGTTCCCAATAAACCAATAAATGGCGATGTGCTACCGATAGTCGCTAGTATTGTTAAGTCGCTATCTAATTGCGCCCGCCCTTCGTTGAAAGCGCGGCGCATGTTGCGTGTGAGAAATTCACTATGTGTACAGAGTGTGTCTAATTGTTTTTCTGCCCTTTTTTCGTAGAAGATAGCCGCATTAATGCCTTGTAGCGCGACATTGGAAAAGGGTTCTTTCTGTTTTTTTTTGCTAAGGCGTGTGATGAGCGGTTCCAATGATGATGATTGCCAAAACAGTTTTAAGATTTTCTTGGAACGCCAATAGGTAAAGCCCAGTTGGAGGCTTTTTGTGATGATAAGGTACCACGATAATATTGACATGAAGATGAGTGTCAAAATGATTGAGAAAGAGATGATATTTAAATTCAGTAAAAACTCTGCAACCCCATTGTGTGATGATAATTCCATTATTTCTCCTTTTTAAGTAAACGCATTGAGTACAACGGATTTACGGAATCAACGGATTTTAAAAAACGTAACTACTCAGGGCAACCACAAGGGATTGCCCCTACATCAGAATATTTTCGTCACTCGACATAAGAATATTTCAGCCTGAAATGTTGTAGGGGCAATCCTTTATGGTTGCCCTGAGTACAAAAAAACTTTATCTTCGTCGATTTAATCCGTTTATTTCGTAAATCCGTTGTACTCATTATATATAAGGCGAAGAAAGAAATCCGATTTTTTTCAAAAATCGGATTTCTATATTTTTTACCTTAAATTAAAAGTAATTGGAACAATAACCCATCCGCTGACAGATTCCCCCCCTTTTTTTGCGGGAACAAAACGCCAATTTTTCACGGCTTTACGGGCAGCGTTATCCAGTCTTTTTGAACCGCTTGATTTTTTCAGTTGTACTGAGACGGCTCTACCATTTTGACTGACTTTAACCCGTAGTAATACTTTTCCTTCTTCACCCCGACGCTTTGACATTCTTGGATAAGGGGGATGCGGATTGTGTAAGTAAGCGGCACGGTATGATGGTGCGGTTGTTTTTCCAGCGCGGGCTTTTCTTTCAGCCGCTTTTCTTTCAGCACGGGCTTTTCTTTCA
>JAGLHR010000514.1 GCA_023143415.1 Thiomargarita sp.
TGTTCAACGCGCAATTGTTCTGATTTGGCCGCCAATTCGCTTTTGCCGTCTTCTAAAGACTGTTCAAGCTGTTGACGTTTTTCTTGTTCAACGCGCAATTGTTCTGATTTGGCCGCTAATTCGCTTTTGCCGTCTTCTAAAGACTGTTCAAGCTGTTGACGTTTTTCTTGTTCCGCCTTCAATTTCCATTTACGTTTCTCTAAATAATATAGTGATATTATTGTAATCAAAGCAAATAAACCAGCCATCACTACCAAAAATATATTTGTTTCCATATTTTCTTCCTATGAAAATTGAGTACAACGGATTTTAGAAAGGATTAATTTCGAGGTTCAAGACGCAATCTCAAGTTCAAAAAAAATCCTTTCCTAAAACAGTTGTAATAATTTTACTGTAAAATCAACAAGTTATAAATTAATTACTGAGCATTCATTAGTGCCACAGTCGTATCCAACATTCTGTTGGAGAATCCCCATTCGTTATCATACCAGGACAAGACTTTAACAAAATTGCCCATGACTCTGGTTTGGTTGGCATCATAAATTGAAGAAACGGTACTATGATTGAAATCTATGGAAACCAGTGGTTCCTCATTGAAAGCCAATATGCCCTTTAATTCGTTTTCTGAAGCGGACTTCAAAATCCGGTTGACTTCTTCTTTGCTCGTTTGACAAGCAGCGGTGAAGGTTAAATCAACGACAGAAACGTTAATGGTGGGAACACGTATAGCGAGTCCATCCAATTTGCCATTCAATTCGGGCAGTACTAAACCAACAGCCGCTGCCGCACCAGTTTTAGTGGGAATCATAGATTGGGTTGCAGAGCGGG
This sequence comes from Thiomargarita sp., assembly GCA_023143415.1. Lineage (GTDB taxonomy): Bacteria > Pseudomonadota > Gammaproteobacteria > Beggiatoales > Beggiatoaceae > QNES01. Next base: position 829 of record JAGLHR010000514.1, read on the forward strand.
CGCGACGTAAATCAGGGTGATAAACATCGGTTAATACTTGATCATTGGTATAGGAATGGATAGTCGTCATTAATCCATGAACTAGACCAATTTTGTCATGTAGCGGTTTAATCAGGGGAGCCAAGCAGTTTGTGGTGCATGACGCATTAGAAATCACCGTGTCACTGGCTTTGAGAATATTGTGATTAACCCCATAAACGATAGTGGCATCGACCTCTTTGCCTGGCGCGGAGATAATCACTTTTTTTGCTCCCCCAGTTAAATGTGCACTGGCTTTTGCTTTAGTCGCAAAGAATCCCGTGCTTTCATGTACAACATCCACCCCCATTTCTTTCCAGGGCAATTTGGCTGGATCGCGTTCTGCCAATACACGAATTTTATCGCCATTAACGATCAGATTGTCGCCTTCGACAAGCACATCACCTTTGAATTTGCCATGTACAGTGTCGTATTTCGTCAAATGTGCGTTACTGTTCACATCGCATAAGTCATTAACCGCCACAATTTGGATTTCATGAGTACGTTCTGCTTCGTAAAGCGCACGTAAAATGTTACGTCCAATACGACCGTAACCATTGATTGCGACTTTAATTGCCATTAAATTTTTTCCCGTTGATTTAAAGAATCTTCTGGATTTCCGTTATTCTTCAAGAAACGGAAACCTCGAAAACTGTTTTAATAATATTGTCTATGGTGAAACCATATAGTTTGAAAAGCTCACCGGCAGGAGCCGATTCGCCAAATTTATCAATGCCGATCACTTTGCCCTGTAATCCAACATATTTGAGCCAATTGTCAGAAACACCTGCTTCTATGGCGACTCGCGCTATGACATCATTCGGTAATACTGATTTACGATAGGCTTCATCTTGCGCGTCAAATAGATCGGTACTTGGCATGGAAACCACGCGGATTTTCTTGCCCTTCTGACTCAATTGTTTGGCGGCACCCATTGTCAAATCGACTTCTGATCCCGTTGCAATCAGAATCGCATCGGGTTTTCCATCGCAATCGGATAGAATATAACCGCCACGTTCAATCAGTTCTAATTGCTCAGTGGTGCGCTCTTGATGTGGCAATCCTTGACGTGAGAAGATTAAGCTCGTCGGTCCTTCTTTACGTTTAATCGCCATTTTCCAAGCCACTGCTGATTCCACAGCATCACAGGGCCGCCAAACTGACATATTGGGTATCAAACGCAATGTTGCCGTTTGTTCCACAGGTTGATGAGTCGGACCATCTTCGCCTAAACCAATGGAATCATGCGTATAAACGAAAATACATTGAATCTTCATTAATGCCGCCATGCGGAGGGCATTGCGAGCATATTCAGAAAAAATCAGGAAAGTCGCACCATAAGGAATAAAACCGCCGTGCAGAGACATTCCATTCATTATAGCGGACATTCCAAACTCACGCACACCATAGTGAATATAATTACCATCAGCCTGTTTCTGGATGCTTTTACATCCTTTCCAGATCGTTAAGTTAGAACCGGCCAAATCCGCTGATCCGCCCATGAGTTCTGGTAATAATGGTCCCAAAGCATTCAATGCGTTTTGTGAGGCTTTACGGGAAGCGATTTTTTCCTGTTTAGCGTTAACGCTAGAAATGAAGGTATCTACATTTTCTAAGAAATGTTCAGGTAAGTCACCATTTAAACGGCGTTTCAATTCTGCCGCTAATTCAGGATAGGCTTGAGTATAAGCGGCTAATCTTGTATTCCAGTCATTTTCAAGTTGTACGCCTTTGTTTTTGGCATCCCATCCGTCATAAATGTCGTCAGGGATTTCAAATGAAGGAGATTCCCAACCGAGTTCTTTTCTAACTAAGGCAATTTCTTCATCTCCTAAAGGCGCACCATGACAAGATTCTTTGCCCTGGTGATTTGGAGAACCCCAGCCGATGATGGTTTTACAACAGATCAATGTCGGTTTATCGTTATAGGATCGGGCCTTTTCTATGGCTTGCTTAATGGCTTCAGCATCATGCCCGTCGATATTTTCGATGACATGCCAACCATAAGCGGCAAAACGTTGTGGTGTGTTATCCGTGAACCAACCTTCGACTTCACCATCAATTGAAATACCATTATCATCATAGAAGGCAATCAATTTGTTAAGCCCTAGCGTTCCTGCTAACGAACAAACTTCGTGTGAAATACCTTCCATCATACAACCATCGCCTAATAAGGTATAAGTATAATGATCGATGATACTATGATCGGGACGGTTAAACTGTCCAGCCAACACTTTTTCAGCAAGCGCCATACCTATCGCATTGGCGATGCCTTGCCCTAAAGGCCCTGTAGTCGTTTCAACAGCGGGTGTATAGCGATATTCAGGGTGTCCAGGCGTTTTAGAATGTAACTGACGGAAATTTTTGATGTCCTCAATTGACAAATCATAACCTGTCAGATGCGCTAGAGAATAGAGCAGCATTGAAGCATGACCATTGGATAATACAAAACGATCACGGTTAGCCCAATTTGGGTTTTTGGGGTTATGGTTCATATAATCATTGAACAACACCTCGGCAATATCTGCCATACCCATTGGTGCTCCTGGATGACCAGAATTCGCTTTTTGTACCGCATCCATGCTCAAAACACGAATGGCATTAGCGAGTTTTTTACGATGTGATGACATTATGCTCCTTTATTTCAGTTGTCAAGTGTCAAATATTATTTTTTAAATTGACGCACTGAAAATTACATTGTAAATCAAGCATTTACAAATAGCTTGATGATAATAAATAATAAAATCAAAGAGTTACATTCTCATTTCATCAATCTATAAGTCATTAAATTAGATTTTTGAAATGATGCAGTTTAACATATTGGAAATTTTTGTACAGGACATTTTTTATTGTTTGAATCAGAATTGGCAGAATTTGAGAATTTTTCAGAATAAAATAATTTGAGAATTTGTAATCAGGGCAACCACAAGGGTGTGCAGCCTACATAAGGGCAACCACAAGGGATTGCCCCTACGACATAAGAATATTGTAGGGGCAATCCTTTATGGTTGCCCTTATGTAGTTACAATAGAAATTAAGTAACTACTCAGCGGTTAGCCTTGAAATCAATTTCAAGGCTAAAAACTAAAGAAAGTCTGTTAAAACAGACTAATTATAGAGAAAGTTTAGCTGAGCCTGCTTTGACTTTCAGCCTTGAAATCAATTTCAAGACTGAGTAGTTACGAAATTAATAGCAAGTTTCATACTACTAATATTTTTGCAAATTACACTATTTTTTTCAAATTGCAACGCATTATGCGAAAAAAATAGAGTGAACAGTCCAACAAATTTTTTATAAACTTGTTTTAATACAATGATTTATAACGTTTAGCCCCATTTGGTCTTTCTTTTGCATACAAATCAAGATTTAAAATGTTCGTGTACAAATATTTGACATTTTAATTAACTTTTGAGGAAAAAATCATGAAAAACAAGCGATATTTGATAGGCATGGCTTGTGTTACTAGTCTGGTTTTTGGAATGTCTGCCTATGCTAATGAGGTCTGTGACTATATTTACGCAGTCCATGATAAGGGTTTGAACGATTCACAGATTGTTAGATATCATCCTACAACTGGAATAGAACTTCTTGCATCTTATGATGGTTATGATATTGAGTCCCTTGATATCAGCTCAGAAGGTGTGATGTATGGTGCCGCAAGTGATGACCATTATGACCCTGATAAGCCTGGTACGCTTTATGAGATTAACATGGCTAATGGTGAGATTTTATCTGAAAAAGAGACAGGCTGTAATGGGCTTGATGGGATTTCCTTTAATCCTATCACTGAAGAATTGTGGGGATGGTCACAAACGGATGGTTTGGTGATGGTTCAAGAACCAGGTTGTACAACGGTTATTGATCCTCCAGAAAATATTGAAGTTGAGGACCTGAGTTGGAATAACACTGGCGATGTCCTTTATTTTGTGTACAATGTAGGGAGTAATCCTGATAGTAACGATGCTTCAAAACCACATGGTCTCGGTAAATATGTT
>JAGLHR010000515.1 GCA_023143415.1 Thiomargarita sp.
CAGGTCTGATTCCACTTTAAAATCACATCGACGACTAGACCTGACAGTATTTTGTAGGGTGGGCAAGGTCCTTTTCTTGCCCACCATTTTGCTTATCATCTTGGTGGGCAACAAAAAGACGTTGCCCACCCTACTACTTTGTTTCTGAATGCAAAAAATAATGAATATGATTCTACGTTTAGCTTGGCGTAATATTTGGCGACATCCACGCCGCAGTCTTCTCACCATTGCAGCGATTACTTTTGCCGCCGCTTTATTGGTATTTATGCTCACTCTGCAATTCGGTTCGTATGACATGATGATTGATAATAATCTGAGTGTTTTGACTGGTCATTTTCAAGTACAACGCGCAGGTTATTTAGATAAACCTAAAATGCGAGCAACTATTGCCGATGCCCAACAAATTTCTGAAAAAATGAGAAGCATCAATGGGATAAATAATTTAGCGGTGCGTGCAAATGGTTTTGCTTTGCTCGCTTCAGAGGAACGGACTTATGGAATACAAGTAATCGGTGTAGAAACTGCCCATGAGGGCAACCTGTCGATTATTCCAGAGCGCATCCAAAGTGGACGTTTTTTAAGTGGTGATAATGCCCAAGAATTGATTATCGGCGAAGCCCTTGCCCGTAATCTAAAAGTCAATGTGGGAGATGAATTGACTTTACTTGGCAGTGGGCGCGACGGTTCCATTGCCGCTGCGGTATTACCCATTGTAGGTATTTTCAACAGTGGTTCGTCAGAGATTGATAGGGGAATGATTGAAATACCGTTAGCCACCTTTCAGGATATTTTTAGTATGGGCAAATCCGCGCATGTTATCGTTGGCATGGTGGAACGCTTAGATCGCTTGGAAACGGTGCTGGCGCAGGTACGTGCTGAAATAACCCCTTTACAAAAGGGGAAAAGTGGGGATTTAGTGGTATTAGATTGGAACCGATTAGTACCCGGTTTATTCCAAATGATTCAAGCAGATATGGCTAATAGTTGGTTTATGTATGGCTGCCTCATTTTAATTGTCACTTTCAGTATTCTCAACACATTTTTAATGGCAGTACTGGAACGCACCCGCGAATTTGGTGTGATGTTAGCTTTGGGTACGAAGCCCTTGTTTATTGGCAAATTGGTGATGTTGGAATCCCTGCTTTTGACGTTATTAGGTTTAACGATGGGTTTAGTCCTCGGTACTGCGATTACTCTATATTATTATGTTTATGGTTTTACTTATCCGGGTATGGAAGAGTTAGGGGCGCAATTTGGTTTAACGGGTGCAGTCACACCCCAATTGTCGGTATTCGCGTTCACCTTGGGACCAATTGCCATTTTATTGTTTACAATGATTGCATCGTTATATCCGGCTTTGCGTATTCGCGTACTTAAACCGGTGGACGCGATGAAATCGGTCTAAGTTGATTCCTCCAAAGTTGATGTTGGATACCAAAAACTGCCCAAAGTTGATGTTGGATACCAAAAACTGCCCAAAGCTGAAGCGTTGGACTCCAAAAAACACTTTAGACTGGAGTACAACGCTTTAGCTTTGTTGCCATTGGAGTACAACGCTTTAGCTTTGTGCTTTAGACTGGAGTACAACGCTTTAGCTTTGTGGAGTACAACGCTTTAACTTTGGACTTAACAAAAATTCCAACAAAGCCTTTTGTGAATGTAAGCGGTTTTCCGCCTGTTCCCACACAATGCTTTGTGAGCCATCAATGACTTCCGCGCTCACTTCTTCACCACGATGGGCAGGCAGGCAGTGCATAAATAAAGCATCAGATTTTGCCAAAGACATCAATTCTGCATTCACCTGATAAGGCGCGAAAGCGGAAGCCCGTTTTTTTTGCTCCTCCTCCTGCCCCATACTCGCCCAAACATCAGTAGAAACTAAATCGGCATTTTTAACCGCTTCTGCGGGATCAGTGCAGATGCTAATATGCGCCTGACATTGATTGACTAAATCAGCATGAGGCTGATAGTCAATAGGAGAAGCAATCGCTAACTCGAAATCAAATTGCAGAGCCGCCCGCATGTAAGAATGACACATATTATTACCATCCCCTATCCAAGCGACTTTTTTACCCTGTATCGAACCGCGATTTTCAATAAAGGTTTGTATATCAGCCAATAATTGACACGGATGATACATATCAGTTAACGCATTAATAACGGGTACTTTAGAATATTGTGCAAAAAGTTCTAATTTCTCCTGGGCGTAAGTGCGTAGCATGATACAATCGACCATACTTGATAATACCCGCGCCGTATCTTCAATCGGTTCACCGCGCCCTAATTGTGTATCACGCGGCGATAGAAAGATGGCATGACCACCACATTGAACCATTGCGGTTTCAAAAGAGACACGGGTACGAGTCGATGATTTTTCAAAAATCATGCCTAACACTTTGTTTTTAAAAGGTTCATAGCAAATACCCGACTGCTGCATCGCTTTAAGTTCAATGGATCGCGTAATTAACTTCTGTAATTCCTCTTGAGAGAGTTCCATTAAAGTGAGAAAATGACGAGGTGTCATAAACGTCTCCTTTTATTTAAACCTCTATTAGAGGTTTGAGTTGAGAAATGCCCGAATTAATTGGCTAACTGTGCTAATAATTTCATCAGCTTGTGCATCGCTTAAAATCAAGGGCGGTAACAAGCGGACAACACGCTCCGCAGTCACATTGATTAATAATTGTTTTTCAAGAGCTTGGCTCACTAATTGACCACAAGGTTTATCAAGTTCAATGCCAATCATCAAACCCTTCACACGAATTTCCCGCACACCAGCTGTCCCTTCCAAAGCCTTTAAAAATCCTTGATAAAAACGTTGCCCCAATTTTTCGGCACGTTGTCGCAAATTATCCTGTTCAATGGTTTCAATCACAGCCAATGCTGCCCGACAAACTAAAGGATTCCCCCCAAAAGTCGAGCCATGTGTTCCCGGCTGCAAAAGTTCGGCAACCTTGCCACGCGCTAAACAAGCACCTATTGGCACACCATTACCTAAACCTTTGGCGAGCGTCAACACATCGGGGAATATATCCGTCTGTTGATAAGCACACCATTGTCCCGTTCGTCCCATCCCCGTTTGAATTTCATCAAGCATTAATAGCCAATTGTGATGATCACATAAAGCGCGTACTTTGCTTAAATAATCCTCATCAGGAATAACAATGCCCCCTTCACCCATGACAGGTTCGACAAGCACAGCCACAATATCAGAATGTTGTTCAGCAACAGCAGCCATCGCATTGACATCGTTATAAGGTACTCGCACAAACCCTTCTAGCAGCGGCGCAAACCCCACTTGTACTTTGGGATTCCCCGTCGCGGTTAAAGTTGCCAAAGTCCGCCCATGAAACGAGCCTTCAGTCACGATGACTGTCGGCTGATTTTTGCCTTGATGATGCCCATATAAACGGGCAATTTTAAGCGCAGTTTCATTCGCCTCCGCACCAGAGTTGCAAAAAAAGGCGGACTCCATTCCCGTTATTCGCACCAAGGCATCTGCTAAGGCTTGTTGATGTGCAATTCCATAAAGATTAGAAGTGTGCATTAATCGCTTCGCCTGTTCACAAATCGCTTCCGTAATAGCGGGATGGCTATGTCCTAATCCGCAAACAGCGATTCCTGATAAAGCATCTAAATAACGCTTGCCTTGTGTGTCCCATAACAACGCGCCGTCCCCTTTCACAAAAGTGACGGGCTGACGGGCATAGTTTGGCATTACAGTTGTTTGCATAATATCAATGTCCCCAAAATAAAAAAGCAGCCCTTAAGGACTGCTCTATACAAAACTTGTTTTTTAAAATAGCCAAAGAAATTCCTTAGCGGAATTAATGGAATTAAATGTAAGGCATTTTGTATTCAGCCTTGAAATTGATTTCAAGGCTGATAGCTAAAGCAGGCTAAAGCCCGCTAAATTATTTTCGATGTTTAAGTTTTTTGAAGAAAAACTGTA
>JAGLHR010000516.1 GCA_023143415.1 Thiomargarita sp.
CTACATCAGAAGATTTTCGTCAGTCGGAATAAGAATATTGTTATAGAAACAATCCTTTCTGTCAGAATATTGTTGTAGGGGCAATCCTTTATGCTTGCCCTGAGTAGTTACAATTTAAAAAGAGTTGTCCAAAATTGGTCTTTTAAACTTCAGAAATTTAGATTAAAATCTAGTGACTGTAAAAAGAGCTTCTTGCAAAAATATCCCGTCTTCATATTAGGATTCTTTTGCACACCTAATAATTATTATAATTTATCTTGGAATAGAAATTCATAAATACCCGTACAAATACAAAGTTTTTAGAGTTATAAACTTTAAAAGGTTTAATAAAATATGAGTAACAAAAACAAACCTAAAATTTATCGTTTCGCTTTATACGGAGAGCCTGGCTCTGGTAAAACTTGCTTGCTTGCAACATTAGCCATGCCACGTTATCCACATCCTTATGGTCATAGTTGCATTTGGCGTTGTTCTGAACAACCTAATAAAATTGATCAAGATGAGATCGATCAGGATGAGATCGATCAAGATGAAATTGATCAATATGTCGAACAAGATGAACAAGATGAGCCTGTTCAAGATGAAACAGATTTGGATATCAGTGAACAAGACCAGCACTTAACGATCCAACTTCGTAGTCAAAGATGGATGAGAACAGCCATTAATCAACTCTCAAAACGGGAGTTGCCCCCGTCTAATCCAACTGATGAAGAGCCTTTTATCTTTGAATTTGATTTCACAGCTTCAACGCATCAAACTTTCCGTATTGAATTAATAGACTATTCAGGTGAACTAATTGATCCTAATTTAAGTGAAACTGAGCGGTCAGAAAGTTTGCGGAAAAAATTTGTAGAAATGGATGGCGTTTTAGTGCTGGCAGAAGCCCCTTTTAAAAACCCTCAAAAAGATCAGACGCAAGGCTATGCTGATCTATACCCATTACGAAAAGCATTCAGTCGATTGCGGTGCGAAAAACAAACCTGTGCCGCATTAGAAATTCCTGTCGCCTTATTAATCAACAAATGGGACAGATACAGTCACATTGACTATGCCAATCCTGTCAATGAACAAGGGAAGCTAAAAGAGTTTCTCAATTCAACCACACCGCCTCCACATAAAGGAGTATGTGATGTCTTACAATATTCTGTGACAAAAGACAATTTTAAGGTATTTCCTGTCAGTGCCTTTGGTGCTAGTGAATTTCATCCACTTTATGACTCTGTTGAACGCCCTAAACAAGTCAACCCATCTAGTGCCTTTTGCTTAGAAGATGCCTTTATTTGGTTAGCACAACGGCGCGATGCGATTGATTTACAACAATATCAAGAAGAAGCGGCTCAAAATCTTGATACCTATAATAAAACGGGTTTAGAACTCCTAAAGCGTTATCCAACAACCTCAGAGCAAGCGAAACAAATCAATGCGGTTTTACAAGAATGCCAAAAGGTAAAACGAAAACGCACAATATATGTAATAATTGCCATCGTGGGCTTATGGCTTATGGCTGAAACGACAATGGATATGATAAGTTATCAAGAACACACCGTTACGGCAAACAGCCCCCTTATCATACACAAACAAGTTGGGAAAGCAGAAAAATGGCTGACTGAATATATTGCCGCGCCTTATTTTCGACATCTGATTTCAAAACGCTTTATCACTCAAGAAAAAGCCCAAAAAATTCTGGGAAAGTTACAGGCACAGCGAGAAAAATTCTTGTGGGAAGCGGTTAAAAATGCACAAAAAGTCAATTTACAAGTCGCACTGGCCCCGACTTCAGAATACCTGAAATCTTACCCTTATGGTTCACACGCGCAAGAGGTACAAGATATTAAACAACGCGCTGAACTTCAATGGAAAAAACAAAAAAATGAAGATGCGTTTCGTCAACTTGCGAGCCAAGTGCAAGAAAATCAGCAAGATGCAGAGAAGATCATTCCGATATTAGAAAAACTACGTCACTTACCTATACACCCGCAAGCAGAAACGGAGGACATGCGTCAACAACGAATCACATTAGAAAACAAAATGGCTGAACAGTTGGCACAACTCTTAAATCAGCAGAAATGGAACCAATTTCGTCAAGAGATTACTCAGAAAGTGCAGATGGGAGAATTTCTAGCAGCAGCATTGCTATTAAACAAACAACCTGATACTTACTTAACCAAGGATTTCAAAGAAGATTTCAAAAAAGAAATTGTTGGGAAAATAGAAGAGCGAGTCACGCATTCCCTTAAAACCAATGATTCGTTAAACCTGGCGGATAAATTACTCAAGGAATACATTAACGACTTTCCTGGTTCACTACAAACGCAAATCGGTCAAATTAAAATCGAAAGGCTACAAAATAGTCTTTATGAGAGGCTCGATGAAATGCTCTATGAAGCCGCAAGAACATTGAGAAATCTCGAAAATATTCAGAAATATCTGCAAGAAGCGCCATTGAAAACAATGGCAAAGGAAATATCTGCTTATAAGGCGTTTTTAAATCGTACCGAACCAAGCACGTTGATTCATGGACTGAAACTGAAACTGACGCAGATTTATTGGGAAGAGGTGCAGGATAAGAACAATACGGTTAGCGTTCACTTGAATGGTAAACAAGTGATTTATAACAATAAAGTGAACGCAAAACACCATTCCTCAACGACAATCAATGGAACAAGTCTTGCTTTCACAGCAAAACCTTCTGATCAGATAACCATCACGATTAAAGTGATTAATGAGGACATCTTCTTTGATGATGATTATGGTATTGCGACTGTGGAAAAGCCCATTTCTGAATTAGCAGGCGACTACCGCCTCACACTTCGTAACCATAAGGGAGTGAAAACCGCTCTCGCTTTTTTAGAAATTGAAGGTTATCCAACAGAACCCCTTTTACCTCAATGGCGACGTTAGTTGTTTCAGAAAATACGGTTCTGCCTTTTTTTAAGTTCCACAGATTTCATCGGTGGCTATTCACATTTCACCCCGTTGGGGTTAGTTTCAACCCCGAAGGGTTTAAACATGAATAGCCACTGATGAAATCTGTGGAATTTAGAATTGAGAAGCACCCTGCGTCACATCAGTTAAGAGTTAAAATTGGAGTCCAACGCTTTAGCTTTGGTTCCGTCGTATTAAGTTTTCAAAGCTGAACTGAATCCTTACGCATAATCTGGTATTTAGAAAACTTTTGAAAAAAACTTTAGCCTCGTCTGTACTTATTATTCACTAAAAAATGAAAAATACTAAGGAGCAATCAATGCCAAATCAAACGGTCAACACCGTTTCTGTTTCAGACAATGCTCTGGAGCAACAGGATAAAAAAGCCTCTGATTATTCAGATTACCAATTTGACTTAGGTATTTTCGCAACAAATAAAATCACTGAGCCAGAAAGTACGGTGGAAGAAATCAGTACAAAGAATACGGCAATGCCGACTGTTCCCATTTCAGAAACCGCACCATCAAATACAGAAGCGCTTTTATATCGCTTGCGTCATTTTCATTTAGGCAATCCTGATGCCATGACAGAAACGGTAGGAGATGATTATGTCCCCGCCATGCTCCACGCCTACCGGAATGGCTCAAATGTGCGCTACGATTATCCACTCTTTCTCTATCCCACAGAAAGCATTGATGCTAATGCGGAACAATTGGCTAAACCAATTTCTCTTGTATTGCTGGAATGGGTAGAATCATTTGCGCCCAATGCAGAAGCGGCTCGTATTCTAAAAGATAACTTACCCCGTATCGAAAGAGAATTACGTCAAAAGCTCAAAGAAACAGAAGGACCTATTTCAGCACTTCCCCTACTGTCAGAAGCGGGAAAAGCCTTGCAAAACGACCTCAATTTGGGCGAAGACAATAATGCCCGTCTTCAGGCGGATTTGGAAAAATTGCTTGAAACCATACCCGCAGATGGTCAATTACTGGGATATGGACGCTATGCCGCGATTCATTTATTAAATCATGTGATACGCAGCCGCCTTCTCCCCCGACGCGCTCGTTTTCAGGAAACCATTCAGCAGCACATTCATGGTTTGAAAACACTTTTAGAAGTCGAATGGGGTAAATCGGATGAATCCACAGAGCCTAGAATGGTACGCGACAGTGTTGGAACGGCTGGAACACGATTTGATTCTGATGCGTTATCAGAGGTGATGGGACATTCGCGCGGCTCCGTTTCCATGTCGTCTGAACGGCATGAACGGATTGAAAAAGCCTTACAAACTTTGCAAGAATACCTACAAAGCGATGATCCGATTTTGATCAGAATTATTCACTCTGATGAACTGACAGGTGCTTGGTTAGAAAATAATCCCACCCTTGAAGCGTTTAGTGAAGAAGAACCCTGCAACAAGGCAACCACACTTTTTGAACAACAAGTGGCGAAATGGGCGAAAATTTTCGGTGCAGTGCGAATCGCGCAATTTGAAATGGATAACATTTATGATCCAAATGTTCATAATCCTTGGTTTGCAAACTTCACTTGGGAAGCCTTTTCTAAAGAAGAAATACTGCTGTTGCCCGCCGTAATTGCCATTGAATCTGCGAATCGAGCGGCTGGTGAAAGTATGAATGCCCTTTCCCGCCTGTTAAGTTCAGGGCGTCCTGTGCATATTTTACTCAGAGTCAAGGCACATAGTAATCCCCATATTTCAGCTGATGAGGACTCCTTTCTCAATTACCGGTTTGAATTTGGCTACTTCGGTATCAGTCATAGGCAAGCTGTGGTATCACAATCTTCTGCTGCAAGACATCAGCATCTATTAACACAATTTTTATCGGCACAGGATGCCACACGTACCTGTCTTCATATTGTCAACACTGCGGTTCAACATTCCGTTCACGGTATCAATTCATGGCTAGTTGCCGGTGCAGCTTTAGAAAGTCGAGCGCATCCCTTTTTCTGTATCAACCCGGAAGCAGGCGATTCTTCAGCTGATCGTATGGATTTCACGGGCAATCCAGAACAAGAAATGGATTGGCCTGTTCACCCGTTTCAATACAAAAATGAAAAGGGTGAAATCGTCACGATGGAATTAGCCTTTACATTTGCTGACTATGCACTCCTCGTGTCACATATACGTCAATATTTTCGTCTCGTGCCAACGGGCTATGACAGTGAAGCGTTAATTCCTATTGAAACCTATTTATCAGCTTCTCCAGAAAAAACCTGTTGTCAAAAAATACCCTTTATATGGGCTGTCAATAGCCAGGGTGAATTACGCAAATTAGTCGTGTCACGTGCCCTGATTTTAGCCTGTTGGGATCGCCTGAATTATTGGCATACTCTGCAAGAAAAGGCGGGTATTAATAATCAATATGTTCACCGGGCTGTACAAAAGGCGCGTGAGGAGATTCAAGCTGAAGAACAAGCAGTGCGTGAACGCCTTGAAGCGGAATATGGAGAGAAATTGGAACAAGTACGTTCTGAAACTGCCAGCGATGTGATGCAACGGCTCACAGATGTTTTACTTGGATTGGATGTGACAGGGAGTTCCCAACTCAGAAAGATTAGCACGCCGTCTTCTAAAGTTGCTGAGAAAGAGCCAGTGGTTGAAGAGGAAGCTGAAGAGGAAGCTGAAAAAGAAGAGGAAGTTGTCTTTGATGATCCTTGGATAGACAGCGATCTTTGTACCAGTTGCAACGATTGCCTCAATATCAATTCGATGCTGTTTGTCTATAATGATAGTAAACAGGCTGTTCTTGGTGACTTAAATAGTGGCACTTATGCCCAATTGGTTGAAGGTGCGGAGGCTTGTCCAGTTGATTGTATACATCCTGGCAAACCGCGCAATCCAGATGAATCAGGGCTAGAAGAACTGATTAAACGGGCTGAACCATTTAATAAATTGTGAGTGTCAAAGAAAGCTAAGTAGCTAAGTAGGGTGGGCAAGGTCTTTTTCGTGCAACGGCATCTGAGGCCGACAGGCGTTGCACCAAAAGGACTTTGCCCACCCTACAAAAAACTTTAGACAGGTGGGCAAGAAAAAGACCTTGCCCACCCTACAAAAAAACTTTAGCTTTCAGCCTTGAAATTGATTTCAAGGCTGAGTACAAATCAAAATCAATCATTTTGAATCTCACTTTATTCTGAAAATTCTGTTCGAGGCGACTCTCGAATAGACTCCAAGAAACATCACCAAGCCGTATTTCAATCAATAAGAATCACCAAAATGAACAAATTGACTTTCTGGCTGATATTTGTCTTCTCTCTCACAGTATTACCATTATATGCTGTCGCAGATGCTGAAAGCCGCTTAAAAGAAGATATTGATAAGAAAACCGTAGAAATTGATAAGGAAATCACAATTAATGATAAAAGTAAATCTAATGACGTTTCAGAAACGGCACAAGTCAACTCGAACAGCAAGACGTTCAATGGTATTGTGACTGTAAAATGGCTTAATGGCGATTCCTACAAGGGTGAATATGTTAATGGAAAACGCACAGGTAAAGGGCTTTATATTTATGCAGATGGTGCTCGCTATGAAGGTGATTTTTTTGAGGGTAAGCGTCATGGAATCGGCATATTTACTCATGCTCATGGCGATTCTTATAAAGGTGAATACGTTAACGATATGCGTCATGGTAAAGGCATATATATTTGGGCTAATGGTGATCGTTATGAAGGTGATTTTTTTAAGGGAAAACGTCATGGTAAAGGTAAATTAACTTGGGCGGAGGGAGAAGTTTATCAGGGCAATTTTGTTGAAGGTGAACGCACTGGTAAAGGTGTTTATATCTCTAGCGGTGGAGATCGTTATGAGGGCTATTTTGAAAAGGGTAAACGTACAGGTAAAGGCGTTTTCACTTCAGCCAATGGTTCTCCTCAAATGTCGGAGTTTAATGAAAATATCTATATTATCAAGGAGTTAGAATTTAAGGATGGTGTGCTTATTAAGGATGGTGTTCTCGTTTATGACAGTGAGGAGGAGGAAAGCGAGGAGGATGAGGAGAGTGAAGATGAGGAGAGTGAGGATGAGGAGAGTGAAGATGAAAAGCTTGATAGCAATTGATGTTTCTGATTCGTCATTCAAGAAAGAAATCATTAAATAAATCGTAAGTACTCAGGGCAACCATAAAGGAT
>JAGLHR010000517.1 GCA_023143415.1 Thiomargarita sp.
ACCCACCCTACTTTTGACGATTTTTGACTTATGACTAACGATGAGAGCTGGATCTGAGGGGTAGTTTTTCAGAAAAGTCAAAGCTATCAGACTTTAAAAAGATTTATCTGAAAAACTATATCAAGAATAGCTGTAACTACTCAGCTCCCTGAAAAAATATTTTTGATATTTCAAAAAAATGTTAAGACGAAGAAACCTCAAATGATGAGGGATTTAATTTTGACGAAAAGGCGATTGATGCACCTCATTATCAATTTTGGCAGATTCATGCTTTAGCAAATTAGGCTCTTTGTTGACTGTTTGCTGATAACTTAAACTTATAACTGATGTATGACACAGCTGAAATAGAAAAATTAATAAAAGAACTCCACTTTGATTTACAAGAAGCTTGGATAGCAGAATTACTTGATTTAGTCATTCAAAAATATCCTTCCTTAGATATGTATGGTAGTAAGGAAAATTTAAAACGAGATATTAAACAGATAATAGAGAATGTTGTTAACAAAAAAGAACTCAATCCATGATTTTTGATCAAATCAAAATCCATAATCTGTTTTCCTATTACGGTGAACAGGTTTTTGATCTACGCAAACCTTCAAAAGGCTGTAATATTGTTCTGATTTCAGGGCGCAATGGCTTTGGCAAAACCAGTCTCTTAAACAGTGTCAAATTATTATTTGGAGGGATCACAGAATCCTTACGTCGTTCGATACAGCGAGGGCGTATGCCGTCTGAACGTCAATATGTATCAGGGATTGGCGAGGATTGGTTAGGTATGATGAATCGCCGGGCGTATGTTGAGGGGCAAAACGAGTGCGGCATTCAAATTATTTGGCAAGAAGAGTTAGGGAATGTGCAAGTTTCTCGTCGTTGGGTAGTCAATGGTGAGAAGATTCATAAGGAACTTATGATAAAAGCCAGCTTTCTCCAAGAAATGATAACGGATATTCATAAAGCACAAGACTTTCTTAATGAACGTTTGCCCCTTGATTATTTGCCGTTTTTTTTCTTTGATGGTGAAAAAATACAAGAACTTGCAGAAGCGAATGCTATCGTACAACAACAGCATATAGAACGCTTACTCAATATTTCACCTATCAATACCTTGCGTGATTATTTGAGTAAAGTGATCAGTGAATGGAAACGTGAGGCTTTAGATGAAAAAACGCAAACCGAATTAAGCAAGTTGGAAAATGCGTTAGAATCATTGGAAATACAATACACGACTAAACAACACCTAAGCCGTGATATTAATTATAACATTGAGGGGTTAGAAGAACGTATTCAACAACTTGAGCGTGTTATTGATAGGATGCAAGCTTTTCGTTATCAACGGAACGAGGTTCTCCTGAAGCAGGAGCAACAACAGCTTGAAGAACAACGAATACAACTTCAAACTAAAATAGCTGAAACGTTGCCACGAGATATACCTTTATTAGCTAATCTTAAATTGGTAAAACGAACCATTAGTCAGTTAAGCGAATTGCTTGACACTCAAAGTCACACTCAGACTCATCAGTTGTTAAACGATTTGATCGCCAGTTTACCTAATGAGTTGTTTGATAAGCCACCTGATCCTAAAACCCAGTTAGACGAACAACAAAGGGTTTTTTACCAAGATCGTCTTGTTCAGTTATTACACCAGCGGATTTCTAATCCAACCCCTCTTGAAACGGTATTACGTTTAGAACCTTCATCTATTAAGTCAATTTTGGGAAAATTGCAACGTTATACACTTGAAGAAGTTTTGCAAGAACGGATAAATGACTTACCTAAGTTGCAGAAAATTAAAACCCAGTTAATCAAAATTGATGAAAAGTTAGATACTATCAGTAGTTTGTCTGCTGATGAACGGACTCGCTATCAGCAACATAAGATCAAACAAAAAAAATACCAAAACGAACTGATTAATCAAAAAGCGGAATTTAAAAAGCTGCTCAGTGAAATGAAGGGCTTAGAAACCGAAATAAGCAAGAAAAAAGCGGGCATCACACAACTACAAAAACAGGTAGAATTGAACGAGCAGACTCGTCAAAAAGTAGAACTGGCAAAAGAATTGCGAGATTTTTTTACTCAATACAAAGATAGGTTGAAAGATAAACGGAAAAAAGAAATAGAACAAGCGATTAACCATTATTTTCCGATCTTAATGACGGCACATAAGATGATTCACTATATTCGAGTCACTCCTGATTTTGAGCTTCGCTATGAAAACGCGGAGGGGCAGGCTCTTGGCATCAATAATTTCTCTTCGGGCATGAGGCAGCTTATTGCCACAACGTTATTGTGGGCTTTAAAAGAAGTTTCTGGAAAAAATATTCCTCTTATTATTGATACGCCTTTAGCGCGTATTGATCGAGAACATCAAGACAATTTACTCAGCCAATATTATCCGACTGTTGGTAAACAAGTGATTATTTTACCCACCAATTCTGAATTAGATGAGCGTAAATATGAACAACTAAAACCTTATATTTATAAAGAATATTGCCTCTATAATTCTCAAGGTGATACAACTGAGGTTAAAGAACAAACTATATATAAGGGAATACCTAATAAATAATATATTCATCTAGACTGAAATAGCCCTATTTTTATGAGGATAATAATGATAAAAGACGATTTTTTTATTGACGCTTTTGAACCCCTTTGGTTGACTATCGAAAATATAGGGCCTTTTCGGGAATCTCCCTATGAAATTGATTTTACCGATGCCGAAAATCAGCCTTGCAATATTTTCTTATTGATGTCCCAAAATGGACGAGGAAAAACCACCCTATTGGAGATAATGTATTGTCTCATGTCTCTATTAGGAGAAGACAAACCCACTCGATTTGGGCATGAAGATTTAGATGATGGTAGGGGGCGAGTTCAATGGGATTTACGGGTAAAATTAGACTGGCGCGGAGAAAAGCATTGTGTGGTGTTATCACTATTAGCGGGTAGTTTAGGTGAAGATCAACCCGCCATGAAAATTTGGACTGACAGGGAGCTAGAAAAATACGGTGCAACGGCCTGGCATAGTTTGGGTTTTCGTCACCTTGTGGGACATTTAGAGCGCATTGGAAAGGGTGACCCGTTGGTAGATGATTTATTAGGCTATATTCGTGCGGAAATATCCTCACCCCCGGAGGGATTTGAACAACCAACCCTTTCATTACCTACATTACTCTACTTTTCTGCTTATCGAGATATTGAAGCTATCAGCAGTATGGAACGGTTTATTATTGAACCAGAAAAATGGGGTTATTATCCGGTACATGATATTACCAGAGAAGACGGAACTTGGACTCGAGCACTGGACAATTTATTAGTCTGGCTTAAATGGTTGGATGATGGCCGTTTTGAAAGGGCAATCAAACTGGTTAATGACCGGGTTTTTGATAAAAATAAATATATCAAGGGCATAAGACGTATTCCGCCAGAAGCGATTATTATGGTGAATGGCACTGAGAGACATCGTTTGGATCGGTTAAGTAGTGGCGAGAAAAGCTTAGTACAAATGTTTTTGCGTATTGGCGCACATATGACACGTAACAGTATTATTATTATTGATGAACTTGATGTACACCTACATTCTATCTGGCAACATGCGATATTAAACTTGTTAAAAGAATTGGTGAGGGAACATCCTGGTATTACAGTGATTGCCAGTACTCACTCAAGGGAAATACTAGGCGCGTTTCCTATTGATATTCCAGAAGAAGGAATACGCAAAGGGGGAGACATTATTAGAACGGATCTTTTACTAGAAGGAACAAGTGACTGATGGCCAGTTTTAAACAATTACAGGAAAATGAAAACATAGATAATGCTTACACGAATAAAGCGGTGGTTTATCTGGAATCTGAAGAAGACTTACAGATCATTAAAGAACGTTGGTTCTTTGATGAAGGAAAAGAAATAGAATTCAAATCTGTAGATAGTGGGCATGGCGGTGGTTGTACTCAAGTCATTAATAGAGTGAATACTGAAAGAGATAAAGGTATTAGTGCCTTTGGTATTGTGGATCGAGATGCTTTGATGAGAAAGGAAAAATGGGATTTATGGTGGGAAATAGACGATCAACAATTTAAGCAAGCCAAACCTTTTGGTGACTACATTTTAGTTTTGCGGCGCTGGGAGATAGAAAACTATTTACTTTCTCCAGAAGAATTGGAAATTGTTCTTTCTGACAAGGAATTTCGTCCTCTTAAAAATATTGATCTTGTTATACAAAACCTTTTGAAAGAGGCAGAAGATTTAAAAGTGCTGTCAGCCGCTATGATTCTTTCACATGAAAATGGACATACTTTTTCACTCGGTTTCGGTTTAAAAGATACTGGTGAAGCACTTCAAAAGGAAGTAAAAAATCACCTATCAAATCATATCAAATCCAAGCTGAGTCTGCAACTGACAAGTTACATACAGAAAATAGAAGCGTTTGCAGAGGGTAACACAAAACCGACGAGACAGCGATGGGAACGTCTCAACAGATTGCTAGATGGTAAACGCACCTTACAGCGTTTAGATTTATTTAAGAGTCGCGTTGGTGAACGACGTGGAGATTTGGCAAGGCATCTCAGAATAAACAATAATATTGATTCTGAATTAATGGCTTACATCAAAGAAATTAAACAGGTTTAATCTTGGAAGATAAATCATGGCAGGAGAAATTTATACTGATGCCCAAGATGAAGAATTGATTCAATCAATTCGTCTTTATGGTTTCAATACGCCACAAAAACAAGTGCCTAAATGGACTGTTTTACGTATTGCCCTTGCCCAATCACTTCAGATAGCAATCCTACCGGATAATAGCCTTGATCGTTTGGAAAGTCGAGGCAGTGAATATCGTTTAGAACAAGTTACCGGTTTTGGACAAACACCGGATGAGTTAGGTTGTCGTGATTTGACTGATGCGATTTGTGCCCTATTAAGCGTATTCCACAATGAAAATTTGTTTAAAGATGATAAACGTTTTTGCCAACTGTTACAGCGTCATATCCGTCGTGGTTTACAAGAAATACGGTTAAAGTGGCGTTCAGATGATGATTTTTACGATTATCTCTATCAGGCATTATTTGTTTTAAAAACCTTTTAAAAGAAGCTGATCATCTAGTCAATTCGTTAAAAATATAAAACATAATGAATATCAAACACTTAGAAACATTTCTCACCGATGTCATGCGCTGCGATCAATATCGCATACAAAAACGCCTCCGCACACTTAAATCAAAACTCAAAAACGCGCAAACAATTGAAAGCAAAATTTTTGAGCAATTATCTGCCGATATTGAAAAATCCCTCAAACAACGCCAACGCCGCCTGACTAATTGTCCTCAACCCCAATTTCCAGATGATTTACCTGTCAGTAATCAGCGTGAAGGCATTGCCGCCGCAATAGCCGCCCATCAAGTCGTTATCGTTGCAGGAGAAACCGGCTCAGGAAAAACCACGCAATTGCCCAAAATCTGTTTATCGTTAGGGCGAGGAATATCGGGCATGATTGGTTGTACCCAACCGCGACGGCTTGCCGCTCGTACCATTGCCATGCGTGTTGCTAGTGAACTTGAAAGCCAATTAGGACATGTTGTCGGTTATAAAGTGCGTTTTAGCGATCATTTAAGCCCTGATACTTATATTAAATTTATGACGGATGGGATTTTATTAGCGGAAACACAAGGGGATCGTTTTTTAGATGCTTACGATACGCTGATTATTGATGAAGCACATGAGCGAAGTTTAAACATTGACTTTTTATTAGGATATATTAAACAATTATTGCCAAAACGCCCCGATTTAAAATTAATTATTACCTCCGCCACCCTCGACACACAGCGATTTTCCGCCCATTTTGATAATGCGCCCATTTTTGAAGTATCAGGGCGCACCTATCCTGTTGAAGTACGTTATCACCCTCAAGTCGGAAAAGAAGAAGAAAAAGATCGTGATATGGTAGAGGATATTTTAAGGGCAGTGGATGAAATTAATTTGCATGATCGACAAGCCGATATTTTGATTTTTTTAGCGGGAGAACGGGACATCCGTGAAACGGCTGAAGCGTTACGCAAACATCGTCTCCAAAACACCGAAATTTTGCCCCTCTATGCCCGTCTCTCTGCGGCGGAACAAAATCGTGTGTTTGCATCCGGTAATCAACGGCGCATCGTGTTAGCCACCAATGTCGCAGAAACCTCATTAACTGTACCAAAAATTAAAGCGGTGATTGATCCCGGTTTAGCGCGAATCAGTCGCTACAGTATCCGCAATAAAGTTCAACGCTTGCCCATTGAAAAAATTTCGCGTTCAAGTGCTGATCAGCGAAAGGGACGTTGTGGACGAATTGCGCCGGGGTTATGTATTCGTTTATATTCTGCTGAAGATTATGAACAACGCCCTGAATTTACGATGCCAGAAATTTTACGCACCTCCCTCGCATCAGTGATTTTGAAAATGTTAGCCTTACGCTTAGGCGATGTCAGTCATTTCCCCTTTATCGAACCGCCCAGCCTATCAATGATTAATGATGGCTTTACCCTACTAACAGAATTGGGCGCAGTGAATGATAATAGAAAGTTGACGGAAATTGGGTGGGCACTTTCAAAATGGCCTATTGATCCCAGAATTGGGCGAATGATTTTAGCCGCCAAAGAAAATTGTTTATCTGAAGTGCTAACTATCGCCACGGCATTAAGTATTCAAGATCCGCGTGAACGCCCAATGGATGCCCAACAGGCTGCGGATACCGCTCAAAAAAGCTTTGCCGATAAACAGTCAGACTTTTTAAGTTACTTAAAACTGTGGGATTTTTTCCAAGAAAACGCCAAGCATTTGTCACAGAACAAATTACGAAAGCTGTGCCGTGAACATTTTTTATCCTACCTCAGAATGCGCGAATGGCAGGAGATTCATAAACAACTGTATTCCTTAATAAGAGAGATGGGGTGGAAAGTCAACCAAGTCGAAGCGGGCTATGATGAAATTCACCGCGCGTTATTAACAGGGCTTTTAGGTAATATTGCCTTTAAAACGGAAGCGGATAAGAAATCAAAGTTGGAAGCAAAAAAACAAAATCTTTTTAAAAAAACGTCACCAGAGGAATATCTGGGGGCGCGAAATATTAAAGCCTATCTTTTTCCGGGTTCCGGCTTATTCAAAAAACAGCCAAAATGGATCATGGCAGCCGAATTAGTGGAAACAACGCGCCTATATGCCCGTTGCTGTGCCAATCTCAACCCCGATTGGATAGAACAAGTGGCGGGGAAATTATGTCAGCACCATTATTTTGAACCCCATTGGGAAAAACGCATGGCGCAAGTAGGTGCTTATGAAAAAGTGAGCCTATATGGTTTAACCATTGTGGCAAAACGGAAAGTGAATTATGGTCCCTTAGAACCCAAATTATCCAAAGAAATTTTTATTCGTCACGCATTAGTTCAAGGCGAATACGATTGTAAAGCCGATTTTTTCCAACATAATCACGCTTTAGTCCATGAAATTGAAAACTTAGAACATAAATCCCGTCGCCAAGATATTTTAGTCGATGAAGAAAAAATTTATGCCTTTTACGATGCCCGAATCAAGGAAGACATTTATAGCGGCAAAGCCTTTGATAAATGGCGAAAAAGGGCAGAGAGTGAAGCACCAAAATTACTTTTTTTGACTCGCGACGACTTAATGGAACATGGGGGAGAAAGCATCACTCCCCAAGCGTTTCCAGATAATCTTTTTATCAACAGCGTGAGCTTGCCGCTCAATTATCATTTCGAGCCGGGGCATGAATATGATGGCGTAACGGTTGACATTCCTATCACGCTATTAAATCAAATCACGCCAATAACCGCGACACTGTTTGAATGGCTCGTGCTGGGATTATTAGAGGAAAAAATCATTGCCCTATTGCGAAGCCTACCCAAAACGCTGCGTAAATCCTTTGTACCCATACCTGATGTCGCACAAGATGCTTTAGATACCCTCAAAAAGCCTGTGGTTACTTTTCGAGAAGGCGGCAGTTTTTTAGAATACCCCAAAGAATCCTTGACGGATGCCTTAACGACATACTGTCACCGTCGTCTGGGTAAACCATTACCAACAGACTGTTGGAAACCGGAAACCTTATCACCTCATTTATTCATGAATTTCCGGTTAGTCAAACATTCAAATTCATCCCAAACTTCCCCTGAAAGAAATAAAGAAGACATTTTAGACATCAGCCGTGATTTAAGCGCATTACAACAAAAATGGGGTTCTCATGCCAGCAAAAATGCACAACAACAAATCGCAGAAAAAAGTGGTTTAGAACGTGACGATATAACGGTTTGGGATTTTGGTGAACTATCCACCCAAGTGACGCTCAAACTGGACGATATGACTGTTCAAGGTTTTCCCACCCTCATTGATCAAGAAACACATGTCACCCTGCGCGTATTAGACAACCCGAATACCGCCCAAACACAATTCCATAATGGAATACGACGATTATTTCTGTTAGCTTTACCCACAAAAAAATTGATCAAACAAATGCCAATTGACACCAAACTCTGTCTGCAATACATGAAAGTAGGCAACTGTGAACAATTGAAACGAGACATGTTGACTGCCATAGTTGATTCAATATTTTTGGTTCCCCCCTTACCCAGAAAAAAAGCCGATTTTGAAGAACGTTTACTCAAAGGCAAACAACGCCTCATGCAAGTTGCCCACGAATATGCGACACAACTGGCAAAAGTGTTAGAAGAATATAATTCCTTAACTCAACAACTCCAAAAACTCTCTAACCGTAGCAGTGCGATCCCGGAAATTAAACAACATTTGAAACGGATGATTTATGAAAACTTTGTCAAAGAGATTTCCTTGGCGCAACTGAAACACTTGCCCCGCTATTTGAAAGCCATCCAATTGCGTCTGTCAAGACTTGATATTGATCCACAAAAAGATGCCAAAAAAGCGGAGCAACTCGCGCCTTTATGGGAAACATACTGGCAGCGTCGCAATAACGACGATGAAAATCCCAAATTGAATGAATTTCGTTGGAAGTTAGAAGAATTGCGCGTTTCTTTGTTTGCACCGGAATTAAAAACGGCTTATCCTGTCTCAGTGCCACGATTACAGAAGGTTTGGGAAAAAATGAGGAATGAACTTTGAGCCTCTTGCAAAACTCGCTTTTTCGAGTTTCGAGCTTAGAAATCCGATTTTTGAAAAAAATCGGATTTCTTAAACCTCGTGTGTTCAGTCATGTAGTCATGTAGTGTGGGCAACGTCTTTTTGGTGCACTTTTTTAATGAGGAAGCCGTTGCACTCAAAGAACTTTGCCCACCCTACATCACTTTTTTGTGGTGGGTTTCGTTTTCACTCTACCCACCCTACGCTCGCTCAGTACATCAGTCTTACTTATAATATTAGTGCTAGTGCGATAGCGCAACACGAAAACCGATATCTGGGGTGCGGTAGTCCGGGGTGACATGGCTGCGTTTGGCGGTACGGCAGAAGTTGGGTTCGTTGAAACACGATCCGCCACGCCGCACTCGCTGTTGTTTATTATCCCCATTCCAGACCGCCCCATCAGTCGGCGCGTCTTTATAGTTTTCATGCCAATTATCAGCGCACCATTCCCATACATTTCCTACTGTGTCATATAAACCAAACGGATTTGCTTTAAAAGAACCGACTGGAGAAGTTAATTTCTCACCCCATTGACTATTATTGCCGTAGTAATTCGCCAAATTATCAATCTGATCTCCCCACCAATAATCCTTTTCCGTACCAGCACGAGCGGCATATTCCCATTCTGCCTCAGTGGGAAGACGATATTGTTGTCTTGTTTGCTCGCTTAATTAGTATAATCAACGGCATCATTCCAACTGATACAGACGACAGGATGATTATCTGTTTGAGAAAGATGATTATCTGTTTGAGAAAAATGAGGATCGCGCCAGTTAGCATCTTTTTGCTTCTTCCATGTATCTTTCGATGTATGCTGCGGTACCCAAGCGCCGTTTTTTTCTGCCTCTGTTTGATATCCTCTGTCTGTCACAAACGACCTAAACTCGCTCACGGTAACGGGATAACGCCCTATCGCAAAATGCTTCACCGTAACGGAATGGACTGGTTTATCATCATTATTACCATTACCAGTAATATCTCCCATACGAAACTCTCCTGCAGGAATAACGACCATTTCTGGGGCTTGGCTGCCATCTTTGAGGTGGTTGGAGAAAATATCACCAGATATCATTTTGAACTTATAAAATGTGTCTAACATATTTGTTACTCCTCTTTTCGAGAAATCAAGTTTTTTTGAAAAAGTCATGTAGGGTGGGCAACGTCTTTTTGGTGCAACGGCACACCACTTTTTTAATGAGGAAGGTGGGCAAGAAAAGAACTTTGCCCACCCTACATCACTATCAAAATTTGGTATCTTAATGT
>JAGLHR010000518.1 GCA_023143415.1 Thiomargarita sp.
TATTAGCTTTGGAAAATTTTGGAGTACTCAGGGCAACCACAAGGGATTGCCCCTACGACATAATCAGGGCAACCACAAGGAATTGCCCCTAATGGCACTTACTTAAGCGAATTTGGCTTCAAAATGTCGATCAGGTTAGCGTAGCGTCACCCGAAAATCGCAGGAGAATGTTGGGTGGAGCGTTAGCTAACCCAACCTACAGCGTTCAATAATCCTTAAGTAAGTGCCATTAGAATTGCCCCTACGACATAAGAATATTGTAGGGGCAATCCTTTATGGTTGCCCTGATTCGTTACTGCGAATTTAAAAAATCTATAACTGCTTTGTTTCTAAGTAATATAGACTTGTTAAGGGTTCTTTCATAACCTTTAATTTTATCTATAATTTGACTGTCATCCTGATAAAATTCTTTAACCAAAGACAAAGGATCAATCGCCTTATTGTTCGGTTTAACGGTAAAATGCAATTGCGCTTCAACAGCATTTCCAGAAGAACCATCAACTCTTCCTATAATATCACCCTGTTTAACTTTTTGCCCCCTTTTCACTAAAACACGTTTAAGATGAACATAAACCGTATAAAGGTTATTTCCATGATGTAATTTCACATATAAGCCCGCTCGACGCGTACTTTTAACTCTAGTCACACTCCCATCAGCTACAGCAACGACATTAATTTTATCTGCATAAATATCATAACCTTGATGTTTTCTCGTTTTACCTTTCCAATCATCGCGCTTAGAACCAAAATGTGGTAATCCATCTCTAACAATGTCTTTTTGAGGAAAATATCCAATAGAGCGATCAAGAAACTCATCTATTAACATACCTTCTAAGGGAATTTGAAATAAAATATCATGAAGTAAAAACATCATTTTTTTTGAATCCCGCAGTTCATTAAACCAGTCTTTTTGGTTCTTCTGTTTTTTTGAACAAGACGGAAGACAGATTTTATACTGATAAGGAGATGAAACAATCTCAAATTCGTACTCAGTCAAAAAAGTCGCTACAATCCAAACCGTTTTTGGATCATGTTGTGCCCAGTGAATTTGTTCCAAGTTAGGATGCAGTATATTTATTTTACCCGGTTCACTGGCACAACGATTTATTGGTAAGATAAGTTTTCTTTTCCCCTTAATAGGTGGCTTCAACTGGCAACCACTATGACGAATAATAATAGTAGCGTTGCCAAAGAAAATATTGTTTATCTTACCAGCTTCACTGACGATAGGAAACAATAATAACACCCAAAAAAAAAAGTTGATTCTATTCAACACTCTTTTCTCCTTTCGAGACGAAAACTTTTCTTTGAACCTATCCCACTATTCGTTTTTGAGCTAAGAAATCCGATTTTTCCAAAAATCGGATTTCTTAAACCTCATTTTTTGGTCAAAAACCCAACTATTTTTATTCATTATTCTGCATTTTTGAATAGTGGGATAGGTTCTTTAAAAAACTTTAGTCTCGAATACACTCTTGATGACTTTCTCCCAGGTAATAGGAATGAACCCATCCCTGCACTTCTTTATATTGCACATTAACCCATACATCAGTTTTCACAAAACTGTATTTGCCTAAATATCTAATACATGTTTCAGTTGGAGGGATTTCCCCAACAACTTTACTATAAGAACCAGGAAATTCGCGGATATTCAAAACATCATTAATCTCAACATAAGTGACATCATAATATTTTTTTTCAGAAAAACTAAACGTTTGTGGTTCATCAACTGCTTCAGGTTCAAAACGTTGAAGCTCTATGATAAGGGCTTTCATTTCTACATAATCACGTTCAGCTCTTTTGCGGGCTTTTTGTTCTATTAACAATTT
The DNA here is from genome assembly GCA_023143415.1 of Thiomargarita sp. GTDB lineage: Bacteria > Pseudomonadota > Gammaproteobacteria > Beggiatoales > Beggiatoaceae > QNES01. The sequence goes on from JAGLHR010000518.1 coordinate 1,830, forward strand.
GCCTTCAACAATACGACGGGCTTTTCGTTCCTGTGATAATTCTTGTTCAGCAATATGACGTGCCTCTTGCTCTTGGGCAACTTTTGCCTTAAATTCACTTTGAACACGTTCTATCGCCGTTTGCATTTCATCATGAGAGGTTTGTTCTTTTTGATACCATAAAACAAATGTAACAATACAAAGCAAGCAAATGATCCCGATATAGATAATATTTAACAAATTGTTATCTGGTTTAACCCGATTGTTTTGTTTTGATTTTACCGGTGAAATCGGTGATAACATTTTTTCATGCCACTGCTCTACAGTTTGTGGTCTATCTTCCTCACTGAGTTTCAAAGCCCAATCAATACTTTCTAATAAGTTTTTGTTATATTTACCTTTTCCAATATTAACAGCTGCTATTATCGGATCTTTCATAACGCGACGGGTTGCAGCTGGCGGTGGTTCACTGCTAATTGCACAATACATGACCGCCCCAAGCGCGTAAATATCTGTCCATGGCCCTTGATCACTAATTTCATTATCATATTGTTCCAATGGCGCGTAACCAGGGGTTACTATACTCGTGACACTACGACTTTTTTGCCCCACCGCAAAACGTGCTGAACCAAAATCAAGCAAAACAGGCGTTTTATCATCACGAATATAGATATTATTTGGTTTAATATCACGATGCAAAAATCCTGCCTTATGCATTTCTTTGAGCCCTTCTAATAAAGGTTCTACTATACTTAAAAGCTCTTCTTCTGTTAAGATGCGTCGTTCTTTTAAGTATTCTGTCAAACTATTGCCTTTTTGGTATTCCATCACCATATAGGCTGTGCCATTTTTTTTAAAGAAACGTAGCACCCTGACAAGACTAGGATGATTAAATTTCGCAAGAACACGTGCTTCGTCAATAAAGCATTTTAAGCCCCATTCAAATGACTCTTGATATGTGGAAGCTCTTATATTAACGGTATATTTGTCTTCACGGACAGCAAAATCAGTTGGTAAGTATTCTTTGATCGCGACCCATTGTTCCAAATAAGTATCTTTTGCCAAGTAAGTGATACCAAAGCCACCTGGTTTTCCGAGTACTGAATCAATCTGATATTCAAACAGTTTAAATCCTCGCGGGAGTGCATTACGGTATTCTTGTTCTTCCACAGTATTGTTATTCCAAGGTTTAAGAGTTAAATTTGGAGTTGTACTCTATTTATAAAGTTAAAGTGACGAGGTTTAAGTTTTTTTGTACTCAGGGCAATCCTTTATGGTTGCCCTGAATTGTAGGGGCAATCC
>JAGLHR010000519.1 GCA_023143415.1 Thiomargarita sp.
AAAAACTTGATGATCGAGTTTTAATCTCTCTTTTGGCGATAACAAATAAAGATGTTCTCTGACAAAGTCTTTGGTGAAATCTTCCATCGTATAAGACATAACAACTCCTTCTCGTGTTAATCCAAATGAGGCTAATTTTGTCATATCTCAATTGAATTTTTTGGCTTAAAAGAGGCTAAAGTCTTTTGAAGAAAAACCTTAGCCTCGAATATCAATCGTTTCAATGAACGACTTGTCGTTCTGACTGTTTTTATAATCCAAGGAAACCCAATACGCTTGATTACTTCTTTTTGAATTTCGACAAGTATTTTTCCATCTCTTCGAGTGGAAACTGTTGAAAGACGGTTTCCGATGGTAGCCCTTTTAACCTCTCTTCGAGTGAATACTCTTGAAATACAGTTTCCGATGGCAGCCCTTTTAACCTCTCTTCTGGCTGTAATAAATCAATATGCTCTCTGGTAAAGTCTTTGTTGAAATCTGCCATAGTATAAGGCATAATGACCCCCTTTTTCTTGTAGTACAATTCGTATAATTGGTTAATTACCGCTTTTTCACGGAAACAATGCCAATTATAATTTTGGTCTCCATAAGCAAATTCTGCTGCTTTGCCACTGAATAATTGCCATAAGGCATTTTTCTTTTCCTGCGGCATTCGACTTAAAACGATTATTCGTATCAAACGACTACCCCAAGTCAGATCAAACACACCCGTTTGAATTTTCTTGAATATACTCTTCTTGTTTAATAAGTTGTATGGATGACGGGTACTTATCGCATATAATTTAAACAGGTTGGCGGGTAATAATTTATCTAAAGATGGACTGACAATTTTTCTATAATTGCTATAATATCCAATCAATTCCTCAATCGCCCAATCATCTAATGGTTCTTGTAAGGATTTGTAGGTTAACAAGTTATGTTCAGCCAGATTTTCTAAACCCGCAGGAATTTTTTTTAATACTTGCCCAGTCGTTTTTTTAATGATAACAATATCCAAATATTGTTTTTTCAGCGATAATTCTTTTTCCAACTCCACTTGATAATTAGAGCCAGTAAACAAATCCATCAATGTTAATCCAAATAGGCGATGCCAATTAATTTTTGTCATTCATCATTCACCATTCATCATTCGAGGCGAAAGTTTTTTTAAAGAAAAAACTTTCGCCTCGAAACCATTCATCATTCATCATTCATAATTCATCATTTATAATTAAGCCTTCATTCAAAGCGGGTTGCAAATCCTGAAAAGTCTCAGCAACTGACTTTTCATAAATCACAGAAAGCGTATCCAAATCAAAGTGATTGCCCACACAGGCTGCCAAACGTAAAACCTGTTGTGTTGATTCTGGCAATTTTTTCAACTTAGCAATCATTAAATCAACGACGTTATCAGTGATATTCAGTGCTTCAATTTTATCAATATTCCATTGCCAATTCCCTTTGTTCTCGTCTGTTGGCGGAACAAAATGGAGTAATTCTTCGTCATACAGCATATTGAGAAATTGATTAACAAAAAACGGATTACCCCTTGTTTTACGCATCACTAAATCTGTCAACGATTCTACAGATTTTTTGTGCAAACTGTCAGCGATCAACAAATTGACTTCTTCATAAACCAAAGGCTTTAAGATGATTTTGTTAATAACAACATTTTCCTTGCCTAGCGCGTCAAGCGTCATCATTAAAGGATGAGTGGGAGTGACTTCCTTATCTCTAAAAGCTCCTATAAAAAATAAGGTGTTAGTCTCTTTATCTGTCATAACCACTTCTAATAAGTTAAGCGTCGCTGAATCTACCCATTGTAAATCATCCAAAAAAATCACCAAAGGATGTTCAGGTTGGCAAAATACCCGTATAAAATTTTGAAAAACCAAGTTAAAACGATTTTTGGATTCTGTTACGCCCAATTTTGGCACAGCAGGTTGCGATCCAATAATGAGTTCTATTTCTGGGATAACATCAATAATAACTTGCCCATTAGCACCAAGGGCAGTTAATAATTTATTCTTCCATTGGATTAATTGGCTTTCACTTTCCGAGAGCAGTTGTTGAACTAATTCTCCAAAAGCAGTAACGACGGCACTGTAGGGAATATTGCGCTGAAATTGATCAAATTTACCTGAAATAAAATAGCCTTGTTTTTCTGTGAGCGATTTATAAATTTCTTTAATCAATACAGATTTACCAATGCCTGAAAAGCCAGCGACTAACATTATTTCGCTTTTATAAATATTTTCACGACAAACCTCTGATGTTTTGGAAACATCATCTGTTTGGCTAACAGATTCAGAATCTGTGGCAATACGTTCAAAGGCGGCGAGTAAAGTTTCTATTTCGTAATCGCGCCCATAGAGTTTTTGAGGAATTTGAAAACGATCAGAAATATCAGCATTGGCTAATTGGAAATTTTCAATTGAGCCATTTTGAGAAAATTGGTTCAAACAATTTTCTAAATCGGTTTTAATACCCCATGTACTTTGATAACGTGCTTCTGCCGTTTTTTCCAATAATTTCATAATGAGATTAGAAATGGCGGCGGGCAATTCTGGATTGATTTCAACAGGTGGCGTAGGTTGTTTTGCAATATGATAATGGACTAATTTCATCGCATCTGTCGATTCAAAAGGCAATTGCCCTGTAAATAATTCGTAAAACGTCACGCCGAGGGAATAAAAATCTGTACGATAATCCAGGGCACGATTCATACGCCCTGTTTGTTCAGGAGACATATAAGCTAAAGTACCCTCTAAAATTTTAGGGTTTTTTAACGTCATCATTTGGCGCGATAATTGGGTGGAAATCCCAAAGTCGATGATTTTTAATACCTCTGTTGTTGGATTAAAAACCAGATTTGTGGGGTTGATATCCTTATGGATAATATGTTGTTTGTGAATTTCCCCCAAAATATCGGTGGCACGAATGGCAAGCCTGAGCAATTCATCTAGGCGAAAGGAACGCTCTGCCAGCCAATACTTTAAAGATTCGCCACCAAAATCTTCTAAACACATCACCAGCGTATTTTGATATTTTTCCAAATGGTAGGCATTGACAACAAACTCAAAATCTGCTAAACAGCGTATAATGTCAAATTCTTGATGGTAGCGCGTTAATTCTTCTGGCGACGGGTAATCTTCTTTTAGCATTTTGAGGATAACGGGTTGATTATCCTTATTTCTAAGCGCACAATAGACGAGCGAATGTGCGCTATCGTAAATTTGCTTAATAATTTTGTAGTTAGGAATGTTAATCATTGAAATTTTCACTCTTTAATTTTGAATCAGAATTTGAGAATATTCGAGGCTAAAGTTTTTCTTCAAAAAACTTTAGCCTCGAATAGAATTTTCAGAATTAAATTAGAAACCAAGTTTTTTTGAAAAACTGGGTTTCTTGTCGAATTTATTGTAATTTATTTTGAACCTAATAGAATATTTATTCTGAAAATTCTATTCGAGGCTAAAGTTTTTTGAAGAAAAACTTTAGCCTCGAATATTCTGAAAATTCTGATTCAAACTTTTTTGGTTCTTCATATGACTCGAACATCAAGTTTTCTCGTTTTCGAGGTTTTTTTTTGAAGCACTCGAAACCAAAC
>JAGLHR010000052.1 GCA_023143415.1 Thiomargarita sp.
CGTTGGATCATAAGGATATAATCCAGCACTTTCCTCCTCCTCTGCATCCGCATCAGTAATAATGACATCATCATCTTGTTTTGAAGGTTTCATTTTTCAATTTTTGTAGTTATGGTTAAAAAAAACGTAACGACTCAGGTAGTGCCCAATTAACGTAAGGAATGAGGTTTTAATAACTGTGCCGAAACTAAACCTGACAGGTTTTTAAAACCTGTCAGGTTTGGCTTTAAAAGTTATTAAAGTTTGATTCCTTAATCTTGAATCCTACTCAAAATCATTAGAATGCACTTGTCCAGTTGTCGCCATGAGCAAAATGAAATAACCAAGTACGCCAGAAAGAAGTGATCCGATTAAAACACTGATCCGTATTTGACTCATATATTCTGGATCAGCAAATGCTAATCCGCCAATAAAGAAACTCATTGTAAAACCGATACCACATAAGAGAGAAACGCCATAAAGTGTTCCCCAAGTGGTTTTTTCATCTAATGTCGCCAGCCCCAGTTTGACAGCTAACCATATAAATCCAAATACACCCATTTGTTTCCCGATAAGTAAACCGAGCATAATGCCCAAAGGCACAGGTTCCAAAAGAACACTTAAATTCATGCCTTCAAAAGAGACTCCAGCGTTAGCAAATGCAAATAGCGGCAAAATGGCATAAGCAACCCAAGGATGCAATGCCTTTTCAAACTCTTCTAATAGACGACGATCCTTATAAGAATCTCTGACGCTTGGAATGAAAAATGCCAACGCTACGCCTGCGATACTGGCATGTACACCTGATTTTAGGATAAAAAACCATAAAAGTAAACCAATGACAAAATAGACTGTGATATTGGTTATCCTTTTCCCGTAGAATAAGATTTTCGGTAAGGGCAGTATCATTACTGCAAAGGCTAAGTAAATGAGATGCAATTCCTCGGTATAAAATAGGGCGATAATGACAATAGCCCCAAGATCATCAATGATAGCCAATGTCATTAAAAAGAGCTTTAAAGAGAGGGGAACGCGCTTGCCCAGTAACATCAATATGCCTAATGAAAAGGCAATATCTGTGGCTGAGGGAATTGCCCAACCATTAAACGTTGCTGGATTGTTCCAATTAAATGCGAGATAAATCATGGCAGGCACAACCATACCCCCAATCGCCCCAATTGTCGGTAAAACAACGAGTGACCAATGACGCAAGTGTCCTTCAAGCATCTCGCGTTTCAATTCAATGCCGATTATGAAAAAAAAGATGGTCATTAAGCCATCATTAATCCAAAACTCCAATGATTCGACATGAATGTGAACGGTGCCAATTTGCAGAGCAAATGTGTGATGTAGCAGTGTTTCATAAAAATGTAGCCCACCTAAATTACATATCAGTAAAGCCAATATTGTAGCAACTATTAAAAGAAGACTGCCAAAAGATTCAAGTTTGACAAATTCATCAAATATACTTAATTTATTTTTAATTGTTTTTAACATAATGAGTTGTTTTCGTGCCACCTTTTTTGCTTTAACACTGTAAAACAATAAGGATAAATATTTTTATCATCGGCAGGATAATCGATCCTTTCAATTTCTTGCCATTTCTCAGGATGATAATCAGGAAAATAAGTATCGCCCACAAACTCTGCGAGTACCCAAGTCACATACATACGTTGCACTTTTGGCAGTAACACTTTATAAAGCGTTGCGCCTCCAATAACCACACTTTCCTTATTGTTTTTGCTCAGGGCTAATATCTCCTCAACAGAATGCAAAACTTGACAGCCATCAATCGTCAGACTAGGATTGCGACTGAGTACAATATTTTTTCGCCCTGGCAAAGGGCGCCCTATTGAATCATAAGTTTTACGCCCCATTATAATCGGCTTGCCCATTGTGATAGCGCGAAAATGTTTGAGATCAGCGGGCAAATGCCAAGGTAGGGCATTATTATCGCCAATTAATTTATTCTTATCCATTGCGACACATAAACTTAGCATTTGACTCTCTCATCAAGTTTTCTCGTTACACAACAATAACTACATGAATTATTTCTCAGGCGAATTATTTTAAAACTATTTTCAAATCAAAGCGTTACAGTTTTAGTTCGAGGTTTTTGTTTTTTGAAGAAAAACAAAAACCTCGAAAACGCTTTGGCGATTTAATACGACTGTTCCAAAGCGAAAGCGTTTAAATCCAAAATACGTCCAAAGCTAAAGCGTTGAACTCCTATATAATACTTTCGCCAAAGGATTTTTGAACAGGATTCTGAAAATATTTAAACGGTGGATTTAATTAATAATTAACCATTAACCATTAACCATTAACCATTAATACTATATCATGTTTGAACGTTTAAAAGAAGATATTGCTTGTGTCTTTGAACGCGATCCCGCCGCGCGTTCCGCTTTTGAAGTACTGACTAATTACCCTGGATTACATGCGATATTATGGCACCGTCTCTCCCACCGTTTATGGCAAGCCAATTGGAAATTATTAGCCCGTACCTTATCCACTTTCGCACGCTGGTTAACAGGGATAGAAATTCACCCTGGCGCAACTATTGGTTCTCGTTTTTTTATCGATCATGGTATGGGCGTAGTGATTGGTGAAACGGCTTCTATTGGTAACGATTGCACACTCTATCATGGTGTCACTTTAGGCGGCACTTCTTGGCAAAAAGGTAAACGCCATCCCACATTAGGCAATGATGTCATCGTCGGGGCAGGTGCAAAAATATTGGGACCCATTATTATTGGTAATGGTGTCCGTATTGGCTCAAATGCGGTAGTGGTTAAAGCAGTGCAAGACGGGGCAACAGTCATAGGTATCCCTGGAAGAGTGATCAAAGTCGATACTGATTATAGAGAAAATCATAAGCAAGCCTTTAAACAAAAGATTTTTGATGCTTATGGACTTCCCTACGATATGCCCGATATTGATCCCACACAATATGCGATAAATAATATGCTTGATGATATTCATAAAATAGACGAGAAAATGCAAATTATTTGTCAAACATTGAAAGGACTCGCTTGTCAAGATTTTCCATCTGAATTAGATTCTTGTCAAATTCGTACAAAGGACAGAACAAAGGAATAAATGACTCAATAAGGAACGTGCATGAAATGTGGCAACCATAAAGGATTCGAGGCTA
>JAGLHR010000520.1 GCA_023143415.1 Thiomargarita sp.
TTGGAAACATAGTGCGTAACATCAGCTGCTTAACTTAATGGCATTGACTCAGGCGAGTTAGGAACCAGAAAATCAATTTTCACCCTTGTTTGAATCAGAATTTTCAGAATTTCAGAATTTTCAGAATACTTATTTTATGGCTTTTCAAAAGGAATGAATTATTATAAATACAATTAAATCAATCATTTAATAATGATAACCTGTTTTTTCTTTCATTCTGAAAATTCTGAAATTCTGAAAATTCTGATTCAAATATTGGAGTGAGAATCTATCTATAATACCAATTTTCACCCTTTTCTGGTTTTCTGGCAGAAACTTGGTTTCTAAAAAATTTACTGAAATAATTAACCAACCTTTTTTAGTATGTTATCATAGTACGTTTTCATCATTTTAGTATCAAATAAAATATGGCTATAAAAAAATCAGAATTATACAGCAGTCTTTGGGCAAGTTGTGATGAATTAAGGGGTGGAATGGATGCCAGCCAATACAAAGATTATGTGCTGGTGATGTTATTCATAAAATACGTTAGTGACAAATATGCCGGGGTACTGTTTGCGCCGATAGATGTTCCCGAAGGGGCTAGTTTTCAGGATATGGTGGCTCTTAAAGGGAGTCAAGACATTGGCGACGGCATCAACAAAAAAATTCTTGCACCCATTGCCGAAGCCAACAAACTGTCGGATATGCCTGACTTCAATGATGTCACCAAGTTGGGCAGCGGTAAGGAAATGGTGGATAGATTAACTAACCTGATTGCCATTTTTGAAAATCCAGCCTTGGATTTTAGCAAAAATCAAGCCGACGGAGACGATATTCTTGGAGATGCTTACGAATATTTAATGCGACACTTTGCCACCGAAAGTGGAAAAAGCAAAGGGCAATTTTATACGCCTGCCGAAGTCAGCCGAATCATGGCAAAAATCATTGGCATTAATAAAGAAAACACAAAGGCAGCGACTACTGTTTATGATCCAACTTGTGGCTCAGGTTCGTTATTGTTAAAAGTTGGCGAAGAAGCCCAAAGAACTGTGACACTTTTAGGGCAAGAAAAAGATAGCGCGACGGCTGGATTGGCGCGTATGAATATGATTTTGCACGATAACCCAACCGCCGAAATCAAACAAGGTAACACACTTGCCAAACCTTTATTTGAGAAAAATGGCAACCTGCAAACCTTTGATTATGTTGTTGCTAATCCACCATTTAGTGATAAGCGTTGGAGCAATGGACTTAAATTACCTGAAGATGCGCCCTACAATCGCTTTTCTGATTATGGTATTCCACCAAACAAAAATGGCGATTATGCCTATTTGCTTCACATCGTTCGCTCGTTAAAAAGACAGGGAAAAGGGGCGGTTATTTTGCCGCACGGCGTTTTATTTAGAGGAAATGCCGAAGCAGAAATCCGCAAAAATCTTATCCGCAAAGGATATATAAAAGGTATTATTGGTTTACCAGCCAACTTATTTTATGGTACAGGTATTCCGGCGGCTATTATTTTGATTGATAAAGAAAATGCTCATAATCGTAAAGGGATTATTATGATTGATGCTGGCAAAGGATTTGTAAAAGAGGGCAACAAAAACCGCTTGCGCGAACAAGATATTCGCAAAATGACTGATGTGTTCAATGCCGAGCAAGAAATTGCGGGTTACAGTCGCATGATTTCCGTTGCCGAGATTGAAGCCAATGAATTTAACTTAAACATTCCAAGATATATCGACAGCCAAGAAACGGAAGACATACAAGATATTGAAGCCCATTTAAAAGGGGGCATACCAAACAGAGACATTGAAGCACTTGCAGAATACTGGGCTGTTTACCCGACTTTAAAACGAACGCTTTTTAAAAAAGGTAAGGAATACAGTCAATTAAAAGTTGACAATTATCAACTAACAATTAAAGGGCATCCTGAGTTTTTGGCTTTTGGCAAAAAAATGGATGAGCTTTTTAAGGTTTGGAAGACTGAAAGCACTGACTATTTGAAAAGTTTAGGTACTGACAATAACCCTAAAGAAGTCATACATCAGCTTGCTGAAAACTTATTACAACAATATGCCGATAACGCATTGATTGATAAATATGATATTTACCAACACTTAATGAGTTATTGGTTTGAAACCATGCAGGATGATTGCTATATTGTTTCGGCAGATGGGTGGAAAGCAGAAACTTATCGCATTACTGTGAAAAATAAGGCAAAGAAAAAAGTGGATAAGGGTTGGCTCTGCGATTTGGTGCCAAAAGATTTGCTAATCAATCGCTATTTCCAAACCGAAAATCAAGCCATTAATCAATTGACAATGGATAATGAACAATTGGCAACTGAAATTGATGGCTTGCTTGAAGAGCATAGTAGCGAAGATGGCTATTTTGCTAAATTGGAGAAAGTGAACAAGGCTAATGTACAGAAACGACTTCGGCAATTGACAATTGAGGAGAAGGAAGAAATAAAGATTTTAAAATCTTATTTGGATTTATTGGCTAAACAAGCCGCTACCAATAAGAAAATCAGAGAGGCGGAAAAAGCCTTGGATACTAAACTCTATGCCAAATACCCAACACTTAACGGAGATGAAGTCAAAACTTTGGTGGTAGATGAGAAATGGATGCAAGCCATTGAGAAAGCGGTTAAAAGTGAAATTGATCAGATTAGCCAACGCTTAACTCATCGCATTAAAGAATTGGTGGAACGCTATGAAATGCCTTTGCCAAAAATTGATCAGGAGGTGAATGAGTTGGAGGGTAAGGTTAATGCTCATCTTGAAAAAATGGGTTTTTCTTTTTAATGGTGAATGGTGAATGGCGAATGGTGAATTGATAATGAAAAAAGGTTATAAGAGGACGGAGATTGGGGTTATTCCTGTGGATTGGAAAATCGTCACGCTTAATGAATTGACTGACAAAATTGGAGATGGAATACATTCAACACCCAACTATTCATCAGATGGAGAGTACTTTTTTGTTAATGGAAATAACTTGACAGATGGTAAGATTGTCATTTCAAAAGAAACAAAAAATGTTTCAAAAAAAGAATTTTTAATACACAAAAGAGTTTTAAATAATTCAACTATTTTATTGTCTATAAATGGAACAATTGGCAATATTGCATTTTACAATAATGAGAAGATTGTTCTTGGGAAAAGTGCGGCATATATTAATTTGAATGAAAAAATTGAAAAAGAACTGCTTTACCAATTACTTCAAACTGAATTTATAGAAAAATATTTTAATGATGAATTAACAGGCTCAACTATAAAAAATTTGGGATTGGGTTCAATTAGAAATACACCAATCCCCCTTCCCCCACTACCCGAACAAAAAGCCATAGCCGAAGTCTTATCCGATACCGACAACTTAATACAAGCCCTTGAAAAACGCATTGCCAAAAAACGCCTGATAAAACAAGGGGCAATGCAAAAACTTCTTACCCCAAAAAAGGATTGGGGAGTTAAGAAGTTGGGGGATTATGTGAAAATCTCAAGCGGAGAAAGTCCTTCTAACTTTGTTTTTAAGTGCAGAGGGGTACCGTATTTTAAGGTAGAACAATTGAATAATTGTAATAAGTATCAGAAGGAAACACCCTATTTTATTGAGACTAATAATACAATTATAAAAGGAAGCATAATTTTTCCGAAAAGGGGAGCATCTATTTTTTTAAACAAAATTCGAATTCTTGCTGATGATTCTTTTATGGATACCAACCTAATGACTCTGACAGTTTCAGATGAATTAAGTCATGAATTCCTTTTTTATGTACTCTCTTATTTTGAATTATGGAAAATCGCAGATACAACTTCAATTCCACAAATAAATAATAAACACATTGTTCCTTTTGAAATACCTTTTCCACCACTTGGAGAACAAACCCACATCGCCACCATCCTATCCGATATGGATTCGGAAATAGAAGCCCTAGAAAAGAAACGCGCAAAATACAAACAACTAAAACAAGGTTTAATGCAAAACCTGTTAACGGGAAAAATAAGGTTAATATGAAAGATTGGATACCTACAAATAGTATTTCTTAAAGAAATACTATTTGTTGATCGTGCGTAGAATTTGGGTGCCAAACGAATGATACACCATTGGTTTTGACTTTGACTTTAATCCTTTCTTATATACAATCCTTGTAGTTAGCTTTTGAAGTTGACTTTGACTTTAATCCCTTGGAACCAGAATTAAACCTTAAAAGCAAACGATAAGGATAAAAGATTGAAGTCAAAGTCAAAACATTGAACTACATGGATTGTATATAAGAAGGGATTAAAGTCAAAATCAAAATCAAAACCTTATTTTTAATTAACTGATGTGACGCACTATGTTTCCAGAATGTTTAAGAAATCCGATTTTTTTTCAAAAATCGGATTTCTAAGCTCGAATAGAATAGCTTTGCGTCACATCAGTTAATTAAGTTGTTGATCTCGGTTGGCGCTTGGTGAGCTTGTCGAACCATGTCGAAACATTGGCAAAGGTATTGGAGAAATACAAATGAATAAAGTCGGACAAATAGAAAGAATAACCCAAAACCGTGTAGTCAAACTATTCCAAGATGAATTAAGCTACACCTATTTGGGCAATTGGCAATACCGTGAAAACAATAGCAATATTGAAGCAGAATTGCTATCAGCTTACCTCAATCGTAAAGACTACTCTCAAACTCAAATCAACAAAGCGATTGATAAATTAAAAACCACTGCCAATAATTACAACGACAGTCTATACACCACCAATAAAAATGTCTATCATTTGCTTCGCTATGGCGTAAAGGTAAAAGCCGCAGCCGGCGAACACTTTGAAACGGTTCACCTTATCAATTGGAAGCATTTTAAAGATAATGATTTTGCTCTTGCCGAAGAGGTAACCATAAACGGAGAACACACAAAACGCCCCGATATTGTTTTATATATCAACGGTATTGCTTTGGGCGTATTGGAATTAAAACGCGCTACCGTTTCCATTGGTGACGGCATCAGACAAAGTATTGTCAATCAACAAGACACTTCTATCCAACCTTTCTTTGCGACAATTCAATTTATTTTTGCCGGCAACGACACCCAAGGCTTGCGTTATGGAACCATCTGCACACCCGATTTTTTTTTTTTACAATGGAAAGAAGAGGTTGAAGACAATAGCCGCACTCTATTAGATAAATATCTGCTAAAGATGTGCAACAAAGAGCGGTTTTTAGAACTCATTCACGACTTTGTCTTATTTGACGCTGGCAGAAAAAAACTGCCCAGAGCACATCAATATTTTGGTATCAAAGCTGCCCAAAAATACATCAAACGTTATGAAGGCGGCATTATTTGGCACACCCAAGGCAGTGGCAAAAGTATTGTCATGGTATTTTTGGCAAAATGGATTTTAGAAAATAACCCCAATGCCCGGATTGCAATAGTCACTGATCGGGATGAACTCGACAAACAAATCGAAGGCGTTTTTACCAATGCCGGCGAAAAAATATATCGTACTCGTAGCGGAAAAAGTTTAATGCAGCAACTAGGGCAAGCAACGCCCCGATTACTTTGCTCATTGGTGCATAAATTCGGCAAAAAAGATATTAGCAATTTTAATCAATTTATCAAAGAGTTAGAAAGTCAGCCCTCCAAAACTGTCGGCGAACTGTTTGTATTTGTTGACGAATGTCACCGTACCCAAAACGGCAAATTGCACCGCACCATGAAAGCCATGTTGCCCAATGCGGTTTTTATTGGTTTCACTGGAACGCCCTTACTCAAAAAAGACAAGCAAACCAGTTTAGAAGTTTTTGGTCAATACATTCACACCTACAAATTTAATGAAGGCGTTGAAGACAAAGTGATTATCAACCTCGTTTATGAAGCACGAGATATTGATCAGCAACTTACATCGAAGCGCAAGATAGACGAATGGTTTGAAGCCAAAACCAAAGGACTTAACGACTTTCACAAATCGGCACTCAAAAAGAAATGGGGAACCATGCAAAAAGTATTGAGCAGTCGTTCCCGCATGGAAAAAATAGTCACTGATATTGTTTTTGATTTCAGCACAAAACCCAGATTAAGTTCAGAAAGGGGAACTGCAATTTTAGTCGCTTCAAGTATTTATGAAGCCTGTCGCTATTATGAATTATTCCAAAAAACCGAATTGAAAGACAAATATGCCATAGTCACCTCCTACAATCCAAGCACCAGAGATATTATCACAGAAGACACAGGAACCAATACCGAAACCGAAAAAGAGTTCATGTATAACCTTTATAAGGAGATTTTAGGCAATCAAACCACAGAGAAATACGAAGATTGGGCAAAGCAGAAATTTATAGATGAACCTGCCAATATGAAACTGCTAATTGTCGTTTCTAAACTGCTCACCGGTTTTGATGCCCCCAGTTGTACCTATTTGTATATTGACAAAAAGATGCAAGATCACGGTTTATTTCAAGCCATTTGCCGAGTCAACCGATTGGATACTGAAGACAAAGAAATCGGTTATATTATTGATTATAAAGGGATTTTTCATAAATTAGAAAATGCAGTCGCCGTTTACACTTCCGATTTAGACTATGACGAATTTGAACCGCGAGACATTGACATAATGCTACAAGATCGTTTAAAAGCGGGTCAAGAACGATTAGACAATGCTTTAGAAGAAATCGCTTTGCTTTGTGAACCCGTCGCCCCGCCAAAAACTTCATTGGATTATCAACATTATTTTTGTGGTAATAGCGAAATTCCTGAAGACCTTAAACGTACCGAAGTGCAACGAACCGCCTTATATAAAAATACCGTTGCCTTAATCCGTGCTTATGCCAATATTGCAGATGCAATGGAAGCAGCCGGCTACACCAAAAAAGAGAGTGAAGAAATCAAACGACAGTCAGATTTTTACTTAAAACTCCGAAAAGAAATCCAACAAGCAAGTGGCGAAACATTGGATTTAAAAACTTATGAAGCCGATATGCGTCATCTGATTGACACCTATATCCAAGCAGATGAACCAGAAACCATTTCGCGTTTCGGCGAGATGTCTTTAATAGATATTATCGTAAACACCGGCATTGCCGAAGCCATAAACCGTTTACCAGAGGGTATAAAATGCAGTGAAGAAGCCATTGCCGAAACCATTGAAAACAATATCCGCAAAAAAATCATCAAAGAACACTTGACTGATCCGGCATTTTTTGAAGAAATGTCAAAACTGTTGGCGGAAATTATCAAAGAACGCAAAGCCAATGCGATTAGTTACAAAGAATATTTGCAGAAAATAGCCGAACTGGCCAAGCAAATAAACGCAGGAAAAAGCGAAGAAACCCCTGAAGTCTTAAAAACACCAGCACAAAGGGCGTTATACAACAACCTGAATAACAATGCAGACTTAGCAATCAAAATTGATAGGGCGGTTAAAAGCTCAAAACATGCCGATTGGAGAGAAAATCAACCCAGAGAGAACGTCATAAAAAAAGAGATATACAAATTGTTAAAAAATAAAACCAGTGACAATGGATTTTCAGTTAAAGAGCAACAACCGATATATAGTCAAAAGAAAATAGCGTTAGAATTAGAATTAGAAGTAGAACGTATTTTTGATATTATCAAACAACAAAGTGAGTATTAGTGCAGAAAATTGAATTAGGAAATATCTCAATTGATGTCGAGCAAAAGAATATTAAAAACATCCATTTAAGTGTCTATCCGCCTTTGGGAAAAAAAGTGAAAATTTCAGCACCCCAAAGAATGGATTTAGACACTATCCGCGTTTTTGCTATTTCAAAATTGAGTTGGATTAAAAAGCAACAAGAAAGATTTAAAAACCAAGACAGAGAAACCCCAAGAGAATATCTAACCAGAGAAAGCCATTATTTCAAAGGAAAAAGATATTTATTGAAAGTGATTGAGCATGAAGCAAAACCAAAAATCATTCTAAAACATAGCGAAATAGAATTATACCTCAGACAAAATACAACCATCAAAAAAAGGCAACAAATCTTAAACGAATGGTATCGTGCTGAATTAAAAAAGATAGTTCCGAAAATGATTAAAAAATGGGAACAGAAAATTGGGGTAAAATGCCATGAATTTGGCATCAAGAAAATGCGAACGAAATGGGGAACTTGCAATATCGAAGCAAAAAGAATTTGGCTAAATTTAGAATTGGCTAAAAAACCGACTGAATGTTTAGAGTATGTGATTGTTCACGAATTAGTTCATTTATTAGAAAGGAAGCATAACAATAGATTTATCGCGTTTATGGACGAGTTTATGCCGAAATGGAGATTTTATAAAGAAGAATTGAATAGACTACCATTTAGTCACATAGATTGGAACTATTGAAAAAACGTAACTACTCAGCCGTTGTTAGCCTTGAAATCAATTTCAAGGCTAAAAGCCAAAGCAGGATCAGCTAATTAAATCACTCAGTCTGCTTTAGCAGACTTTAGCTTTTTTCTGGTTTGAATCAGAATTTTCAGAATTTGAGAATTTTCAGAATACTTATTTTATGGCTTTTCATAAGTATTATTATAAATATCATTAAATCAATAAATTAATAATGATAACCTGTTTTTTCTTTCATTCTGAAAATTCTCAAATTCTGAAAATTCTGATTCAAATATTGGAGTGAGAATCTTTGCTCAGTGAAAAGGTGGGTTTCGTACCTCTACCCACCCTACGCTTGCTGAAGCGTCAATTTAAGGAAATATTTTAATGAACAAATTCAACTTGCAGTTGATTATTTTATTAGGGGCGACTCTTTGGCTCAACAATGCGTTTGCCAAGCCAACCATGACTCGGTTTGATCGTTTAACCAGTGAAGTTTGGCGATATGAGTCCTATTTTAAGAAAAACGATTTGACACCAGTTGCCAATAACATTCCAGGGCGAATCGCACAACCTCATAGAGATAAACCGACTAGAGTAACATTAAGTGCTGATAAATCAAAGCTTTATGTCACTTTGGCCGGCACTGAAAACAATCCCGGCAATGAAATATCGGTGGTTGATACCAATACGAACGAAGTGATTAAACGTATTAAGGTGGGTAGCCGTCCCTATACTTCCGTTTTACACCCAGAAGGGCGTTTTTTAGTCGTGACTAATGAGTTTTCAAATTATGCGTCAGTTATTGATACGACGGTTGATAAAGTGGTCAACAGCATTCCTTTGGATTATTATGCTCAGGACCTTGAATTTTCACAGGATGGCACCATTGCATGGGTTGCAATTCGTTATTTAGACCAAGTGTTTGTGGTTGATTTAGAAATCAGCGATAACAAATTGGCTGGAAAAGTCCGTGTTGTTGGCGGGTTTGATGATGCCGCATTTTATGGGCGTTCTGAATTAAGCCAAGCCACTTTGACTGATTTGCACAACCGTGGCTATTCAGAGGCAGAAATTAAAACGGCATTAGAAGACAGTAGTGCTGGTGGAATTAATGCGATTTTAAGAGCCAAATGTTCAACCTGTCACAATTATTATGCTGGTGGCCTGATCACTGGACCAGATGCAAAACTCAACTTCTTGTCAGCCGTTGAAAATTCAATCGGAGGGCAACCTTTTAAAAGTCCATTACTTCGGGCAGTCATTCCGATTGCACTGGGTGGATTTGGTGATCAAGATGAAACGGTTGAATTTCATCCCGGCGGAGTTTTGTTTACAAAAGATGATCCCGAACTGCAAATCATTGCCGATTGGATTAGAAATGGCTATGGCGGTCCCGGGATTCCGGTAGGTAATGAGCAAGCACATCCAAAAGACTTGGCGCGGTATGGAAAATATCTTTTGGTTGGCAATACTGGGACGATGGATGTTGCTGTTATTGATACAGAAACCAATAAATTGGTGAGTGGTATTTATATCCAAAATGTCGCCAGCAATCTGCTGATAAAAGACGATTTATTAATTGTCGCCAGCATGGGCGTGGGTTTTGGGGCTGCGAAAGAACGCGATCCAGATGGGGCTGAAACGTGGGATCGTCACAATCCTGCGGCTCAATTTACGGTACTCAGGGACGCAGCCCAAGGTTATGATCCTTATCCCATCTACAAACAACATGTCATGGGACCTTTTGATGCCGTTGATGGGACTTGGAATTTCAAAATGCGTGATATTCAAAATGATCTGATTGCGATTGATTTAAGTCGTTTGGATTTTAGCGATAAAACCGAACTGGATTATGCGTTAAGAGCCAATAAATATGAAGCACATCACCATTGGGTCAGATATACCTCAGATACCGCAGAAGCAACGACCGGCGATATAAAAGGCGATATTCCCCCTGAATTACAAAGAGTGCCTGGTTCTTTTCCAGAATGGATGACGATTGTTGGTAATAAACTCTATATCACGATGTCTGGCAGTTTTGAGGTAGTGGAATGGGAAATCAATATGAATCCAGAATCAACCTCAGAGCGTTTAGTCCCCATGAGAAAATTTGATGTGGGATTTAGACCCATTGGTATTACCGCCGGCAACAATAAACTCTATGTCGCCAATCAAATGAGTGAAACCGTTTCCGTGATTAATTTAGTCTCTGGTAAAATCACTGAAATCGTCGTGGGTGATTTAACCCATAAAGCGGTTAGCACCGATGTAGAACGTGGAGATGTTGTTGTTCATTCTACCGTATTCAGTTCTGATGGTGATACTTCTTGTGCTCACTGTCATTATCGTGATACTGGCGATGGCAGGGCTTGGGGTGCGGCTGAAGTGATTGGACAAAATAAATGGGGGCATCTCACAACGGGTGGCACTTTGGGTATTCCGCAAATAAAAAATATCTACGCCATCCAACCTTATTATTTTGAAGGCACCCATATTTTGGAAGAAGGTCAAGGTGCTGATATTAATGAACCCGCCAGTTCACTTGATTTCGATAGACCTATTTGGGCAGGGGATTACAGCCATCTCAATTCGCCAGTGCCAGAAAAAGATCGGCGTTTAATGCACGAGGAACTGAAAGAACGGGTTGAAACGAATAAACTGGGTTCTAAATGGTACGATTTGGAACACAGAAGAAATGAATTTTTTCGGGAGCAATCGCTCAAATATTTTTCTAAAGCTTATGATCTCAAAGATTTTTATCGCTTTGTCGGTGCAGAGATGGGTAACGATAATCGTTTATTACCCAATCCTTTTGATAAACAACATCCTTCGGTGAAACGCGGCGAACAATTGTTTAATTCCGCGCAAGTGATGTGTTCTGTTTGTCACACAGCCCCTGAATTTACCAATAAATCGGCTAAATTGGCGAATAATGACAGACGGGCGTTACCCCAACTCACTACCATGACGAGACGAGATGCTTCCTATTCTCTGGCAAGTGTTTTTGCCGTTGAGACGGTTAATGGGGATCCATTAGGCATTCAACATGAAGACAAAGGGCGGTTTGAAGATAAAGAAGGCTCATTTACCACCATGACGCTAAGAGGGATTTTTGATAGACCTCCAGTCTTCCTTCATCATGCCCGCGCCCGCTCATTAAGAGAAGTCTTGCTGACTCCCAATCATCCCGCTGCCAGAAAATATCGGTTTCCAGTGTTACTCGGTGATGAAGAAGTCAGAGCCAATCGAATGGAAATTGGATTTAACGAACTGACTGAAAGAACTTCAACAGGCAATCTGGATCATACCAATCAAATTATGGATAGTCATGGTGGAACTTCTCATTTAACCCCACGACAAATCAATGATTTGTTAAACTTTATGATGAGTATTGAATGAGGTGAATGATGAATGGTGAATGGTGAATGCTGAATGGTGAATGAAAAAAAGTCAATTGAATTTTTTGTAGGGTGGGCAAGGTCCTTTTCTTGCCCACCATTTCGCTACCATTTCGGTGGGCAACCACGTTGCCCACCCTACAAAATACTTTTCTTGCCCACCATATCGCTACCATTTCGGTGGGCAACAAAAAGACGTTGCCCACCCTACAAAATAAATACTAAGTACTGAAGCACAAGTTTTAACACTTTTTGGAGTCCAAACCTTCAGATTTGGCATTCAGCAATTTAGTCACGTCCAAATCTAAAGGTTTGGACTCCATCATATCCGATAATTTATGCTTCAGTACTTATAAATGGGTTCTTTCATTATATCCGAAAATTTGTGATTCAGTACTTAATAAACCAAGTTTTTTGAAACGTTCCGCCTTGAAATCAATTTCAAATGCGAATTAAGAGTTGAAACTCCATTGAAAATGGAGTTCAAAATTTTCGTTTTTTGAAACGAAAACCTCGAAAACACTTTAGCTTTGTCAATCCGCCCAAAGCTGAAGCGTTGGACTCCTATTTTAACTCTTACTATTCTACAACATTGATCTGCCCTAAAGCGGTTAACATCATATTTCCATTCCCCCCAGCACCCGTATCTTTTGAAGTAATGGTGATAGTAATGATTGCCGAATTTGGCAGGGGATATTCTTGACGAGTGTGTTCATTACCATCCTTATCCTTTTCAGTGATATCTTTAGGCGGATTACTTGAGAGGGTAAATTCGATAGATTGCAAGCCAAGTTCATTGCGAGTAAAGGTAAAATCCGTCTGCCCGCCCAATACCCCATTATTGGTAGTCACTTGCACTTTTGTCCCTTCAACTAATCCATTGCCATAAATATCGCCGATGCCAGAAACGGTAAATTTTTCTTTATCTGCATTGAGGATCGAAAATGAAGGCGGGGTGACGGTTATTCCTTCACTTATCTCTGCGGAAAAGAGGATTCGTATATCAGTCCAAATGGTGGTATTTTTAAAAGTACCGCCGGGACCATCAAATTCACCATTGCCATTGTCAAATTGACCATTGCCATTGACATCAACATATAATTCCCCTTCTGCCTCAAAAATATCATTCTCATTGCCGTCGATATAGGGTTCGCTTAAATCATCAAAAGGTTCGCCCTGATCATAAATGCCATTACCATTCTCATCGACAAAACTTTCGCTACCAGTTGTGTAGGCGACAATAGTGGCGAATCCCGGATTACCACATAACAACATGCCGGATAATGGGTTTTGAACATTCCGCCAATCGCTACTGCATCCATAACCTGCCGTTTCGACTGCGGGAACACCGCCTAAAAAGGGTGTTGTTGGTTCGGCAGATTGCAAAATGGCTGTGGCTTGCCCAAATTCAGTGCTTGTCGTAAACGCGCCGCCACCAATACTTTTACCTATCATGCCGCCTTCAGTGATAAAACTCACAGAGGTGCCATCTGGTACAATATTCCCAAAACGATCACCGACATAAGCGACTATTTCATCAAAGAGTCCAAAAGTCACACCGCCAGCGATGTTGAGATATTCTGCCGCTAATGAGAGATGATCCGCATCTGGCACAGAACCGACAATAGTAACTCGTGCGATAGTGCTAATCGTGTCGTTGATAGTGGCAATCACGTCGATATTACCTGCCACTGTTCCGCCTTTTAAGGTGACGCTGACTAAACCGTTATTGGTTGTTCCATCCGCCGTTTTGCCCATGTCGCCTTTAGTCGTAATCGTTTCACCGCCCCCCAAGGTAGTTTTGCCGAGAGAAAATTTCACGTCTGTACCATCTGCCACAATATTACCCAAACTGTCTTTGACTAAAAATTCAATGGTGGCAATTTGAACGACACCACTGCCAATAACGCCTATCACTTTGGGTTCTATTTTACTGACTTCAATTGTTCCCGCATCACCCGGTTGCACTTCAAGTGTGAGGCTATCAGTCACGTTGCCCGCAGTGGCGGTGATGGTGGCTAACCCAGATTGCATCTTTGGGCTAAAATTTGCCTCTGCGATGCCATTATTGGTTAGTACAGATTCAGTGATTATGCCCAAGGTTGTCATAAAATCGACAGGCGTACCATCTTTAACGGGATTGCCTTGAACATCTTTCACAACCGCTTTAATTGGTATTTCCTGACTATTAAATGATAATGAATCTGCATCAGTGCTGAGCATCAAACTGCTAATCAATTCGCTGGCGTAAAAGGTGAGCGTGGATGTCGCTGGCGTTAAAGCATCTACTTGCGCCTCAATCACAGCATGATCAACGCTATTGCTCGTCACGCTGACGGTTGTTCGCCCTAATTCGTCTGTCTTGGAACGAAAATGGTCTAAAAAAATACTGTTTCCTGTTATCACGCGAAAATAAACAGGACTGCCGACAATTCCAACGCCATCTTTATCACTGACAACGGCTGTTAATATGACGGGCGATGCGCCATCAGCGAGATTCTCTGCCTCAGTAGGCGATAAGCTGATATTTGCGCCAAAGTATAAGGGAATTTCTTGCTTTGCACTGTCTGCTTGTACCGTGACGATGACATTTTCGCCCGTTGTATTGGTGATAATCGTTTTCACTTCCCCTTTTTCATCACTTCTCCCCGTTTGAGGCGAAATCTTTGCATGACTTTCCCTCCCATCAGTCGTTTTTGCTGAAAAAGTCACTTGCTGCCCTTGAATGGGCAAATCATTATGATCAGTAATATGTGCCGTGATCGTCGCCGGTTGGTTAAGATTCAATACAGTGGCGGTTGTTTCAGCGTCAAGGTGGCGATTTTCCCCAAACGCGGCAAGAAAATTCACCGTCGCTTGGGCGTTTAACGCGCCACTGCTCACATTAACTTCTGCCGTGCCACCATTGTTTTCTAAGTCTCTAATGGTAACGATAGCGGTTCCATCAATATCAGTCGTCGCCGTGCTGGGTGTCAATATTTCGTTATTGTCGTCAACGAAGTTAAAAGTCACTTCTTGATCGGCAATTGGTGCATAATTGCCATCTTTTAATAAAGCCGTCAGGGTAGCCGTTTCAATGGCATTGACTGAATGAGGCAATAGTTTCAAACTCGCGCCAAAATAGAGTTTTAAGGTTTTAGTCACAGTGCCACTTGTTACTGTAATGTCCACATTTTCTTTATGACTATTTGTCACTGTAAAAGTGGCTTGCGCCTTCTCGTTCGTTATTTCTGGTACATCATGCAGCACCGCATTCCCAGAAGCAATTACATTGAATGACGTATTAGGTAATAAAACGTCCATATCAAGTAATTCTTGATATAAACTGTCAGTCACATAATAGTAGTAAAAAAAACGATCATATCTATCGAAAAAGAAATCATCGAAATCAATTTTATTGAGTATCGTGACAGTGATGTTGCTAGACTGACCTGTTTGTAAAATATTCGGGGACGCGCTTAAAACTATCTCGCCAACAGGGGTAGTTGTAATAAACGTCACTTTAACAGGTTCCGCTTTTTTTCCGCCCGCTCTGGCTATGACTTCAAAAGTTTCTGGAACGCTGCTGGTAATGAAAGTGCTGAAACGACCATTTTCTCCAGTGGTGCCGCTTATTTTATCAAAAAGTGCGAAGTCAGAGGAACTGACTAAATTAATAGGTACATTTAGAGGGACATTTTGATCATCTCTTACTATGACTGTCAAAGTGATTTTGTCGCGCCCATTGGCTCGCTGAGAATCGTTAGTGGCAATCGCTTTTATTTTATCTACTCTAGGATCAATGCTACTGTCTATGAAGATGATCGTGACAGGCTCTGCGGATACGCCACCTGCCGTCGCTTTGACTTCAACTGCTTCAGCGATACTGTTGGAGACTGTGGTGGTAAAACGACCATTTTCTTCTGTTGTACCACTCAATGTCTCAAAAAAAGCGGTATTAGATTCACTCATTAAATTGACAGGTACGTTTGCAAGGGGGGCATTCGTCGTATCACGGGCTATCACAGTGAGGGTAATTTTGTCGCGCCCATTGGCGGGTTGAAAGTCCTCACTTACAATCAAAGTCACCTTAGAAATCCTTGGATCAACGAGAAGTTCTCCAAATCTCACCGTCGCTTGTGCAGAGAGTGTTCCACTATTCGCTTCAACTGTCGCTTCTCCTCCATCTTTAGCCAAATCGGTGATAGTCACCTGTGCCGTACCATCTTCACGGGTGAGGGTGCTGGTAGGGCTTAAAGTTTCATTATTTTGATTGGTAAAGTTGAATTGGACTTTTTGAGCTATGATAGGCGCGTTATTGCTATCTTTCAATAAAGCCGTTAAGGTAGCTGTGTCAAGCGCGTTGATTGATTCAGGCTGCAAACTTAAAGTTGCGCCAAAATAGAGTTGTAGGGTTTGAGTGAGCTTTCCGCTAGTGACAGTGACAGTAACCGTTTCAGCGCGATCATTTGAGACTGCAAAACTGGCTTCGCCATTGATTCCTGTGATTGCGGGTACATTGCTCAATGTCGCTGCTCCTGAAACCGTCACATTAAATGGAGCTTCGGGTAGCCGCTCTCTTGTAAATTCCTCATGTATCTTCACAGTGACTTTCGTACTATCGACTTCGGATAACACTTCTTCATCGGCACTTAATTCAATGAGATCGACGGGCGCAAGAAAAGTCACCTCGACAGGCTTGCTTCGTTTTCCACCCGCCGTTGCTGTCACCTCAAAAGTTTCAGCGACATTGCTGACAACGCTTGTTGTAAAACGACCATTTCCTCCCGTTACGCCACGGGGTGTTAGAAATACGGCAAAATCAGAGGAACCTGCTAAACTGACTTCTACGCCTGATAAGGGCGCATTTGTTATATCACGGGCAATGATAGTCAGGAAAATTTGCGATTGAGAATTGGCAGGTTGGAAGTTGTCAGTAACAAGTAAAGTGACGGTAAAAACTCTGTCATCAGTGATTTCGATAATGCCTGTATTATAACTTCCGCCGCCATCGCCACCACCGCCGCCACCGCCAAGGCAGCCTGTGAGTAATATGGATATCCAAATCAGTGCAAGTAAAGTACGATTTAACATTTATGTTGATTTCCTTGAGATTTAGTATCCTATCAAAATTTGGTATCTTAATGTAGGGTGGGTAG
>JAGLHR010000521.1 GCA_023143415.1 Thiomargarita sp.
GCGAGCGGCGGGGAGGTCGCCGAGGTTTCTTAGGCAAATCCCATAGTTCATGCGCGTTCCGGCCAAAGATGGCCGCAACTCCTCGCGTCCCTCGGCAATCAAGCGCTGAAATTCCTGTAAGGTCTCTTCATAAGCGCGGCGAGCGGCGGGGAGGTCGCCGAGGGAATATAGGCAAATCCCATAGTTCATGCGCGTTCCGGCCAAATCTGGCCGCAACTCCTCGCGTCCCTCGGCAATCAAGCGCTGATACTCGTTCAAACACGCAGCAAAGGCATCACGGGCAATCCGAAATTGTCCCCGATTATAGGCTTCAAGTCCCTGATTAAACAAATATTTAGCCTTTGCGAGTTTATCTTCTTGACTTTTTGCGTCTTTATTCTTAAACCAATTCTTAAACCATTTCATGAGGTGAGAACTCCTATTATTGAGTGATGAATCATAGTACAACGGATTTAAAAATATAACAGATTTTAAAAAACGTTGTCTCACGAGAATTGATGAAATTTAATCCGTTTTATTCTCAAATCCGTTGTACTCCAGCGAGGGATGGGATGTACTCCAACGAGGGATTAATTGAGTGATGAATCAGTAACTATAGTACAGCGAATTGACGAAATAAACGAATTTTTCTGGTTTGAATCAGAATTTTCAGAATTTGAGAATTTTCAGAATATTAATGAATACTGACTTGTCATTTTCAAAATAACAGCATTTTTTCTCTGTTTTTCACCCACAATAATGATTTTAGGTTTAATTCTGAAAATTCTGATTCAAACCAGATTCACGGATTGATTTTTCGGTTTTTTTTTCCTGTGGCTCATTCCTCAACCACAAAAAAGCGTGTGTATCGAATAAGAATTTCTTCTTTATCATTTATCAGATTCCCCAAACCAAAATTCATCAGATAGTGGTGCATAAAAATCATCACTAATGTGTATTTTCCCAACATATTCGCCCACAGTACGTTTTTTAGGCGAAGTTGTTGGCATGATTTTTTGAAGCGTCACGGTGACTTTTATATCGGTGTTAGTCAAATAGGGAGGCACTTTTAATTGTAAAATACAATCTGAACCGACATGAGTTTGTAATGTGAAATTTTGCATATTAATCCTTTGCTATCATTTGACGGGTTGCGTCTTCAAATGCTTTCATGAGATGATTACTCCTATTATTGATTGAGATAGTACAGCGGATTTAAGAATAGAACGGATTTTAAAAAACGTTGTCTCACGAGAATTGATTAAATTTAATCCGTTTGATTCTCAAATCCGTTGTACTCAGTGATGTAGTGATGTAGGGTGGGCAAAGTTCTTTTATTGCCCACCTTCCTCATTAAAAGTGTGGTGTGCCGTTGCACCAAAAAGTGATGTAGGGTGGGCAAAGTTCTTTTATTGCCCACCTTCCTCATTAAAAGTGTGGTGGGCAACCACGTTGCCCACCCTACATGACTTTAGCCTCGAATGTACTCAGTGATGTAGGGTGGGTAGGAACGAAGTGGAAACCCACCATTTTTCAACTGATGAACATTAGAATGGCGATGATTTTTATGATATGCTATTTCTAGTATTTGGAATATTTTCTGTTATTTTTAATTTTGAGGAGACTATGTTACAAACTTTTGAAGCCAAATTAAAAGGGAATCAGTTGGAATGGATTGATGAAATACCAAAGCAGGTGCTTGAACACCCACATTCGATTTATGTCTATGTGACTTTACGTGAAAATGTACCCGTTGAAGACTCAGAAACATTACGAAAACAACGTATCGCAGAGGCACTTAACAAATTAGCGGCTATAGATGCAACAGCCGATATAACTGATCCAGTCGCATGGCAACGCGAAATACGTGAAGATCGTCCGTTGCCTTTTAGAAAATGAGGATTATTAAATCATGTTATCTGATAGTCACATTATTATTTATTCAGCAAAGCCGCAATATGCCCATATTAAAAAATTTATTCTTGATCATTATCCTATTTCGGTATCGGCTATCAGTTATATTGAGGTATTTATCATTCGTTAAATGTTCAGGCTCAACAATATTTTGAGATATTTTTGTGGTGGGCAATGTCTTTTTGTTGCTCAGCCGACATGGCGACTCTTACTTTCTTTTAATCAACAGTCTTATGATATTGAACAATGGAAAAAAATTCGTTTCTTTTAACCAGAGACTCTAAAGAAGGGAACTGGTTTGAAAATGCTCGCTGGCTTGCAGAAGCTTCTAATTTAGTTTACAAAAAAGAAGAAGAAGTCAAAAATATTACCGAGCAATGGGGCTTGAAGAATTTTAAATTTTTTGACAACGATGGAACACAAGCCTTTATTGCCAATAATGAGGACGTGATTGTTATCGCTTTCCGCGGAACAGAACCAACCGAGTTTCAAGACCTCATAGCCGACGTGGATGCGCGGCTAGATAAGGGCAGCTATGGTAGTCAGGTTCACAAAGGATTTCAAGACGCCCTGAATAAAGTATGGGGTGACATGTCTGACTACCTCAAAGCGTGTCAAGATAAAAACCAAGCGCTTTTTTTTACAGGGCATAGCTTGGGAGGTGCCTTAGCAACATTAGCCGCAGCCAAATGTTCAGAAGCCAAAATAGGGCCGATTTCTGGCTTATACACTTATGGTCAACCACGGGTTGGTGATCAAAATTTTGCAGAGCACTTCAAAAAGGAGTTTCAAGGAAAATATTTCCGATTTGTCAATCGGAGAGATATTGTGACGCACTTACCTTTTGACTCAATTTTGTCAATTGGGGTAGTGTTTGGAGGGTTGTTGCCTTCTCTTCTCAAGAGAAAAAGCAAAACCAACTTGCCTGATGACAAGAACAAAAAACGCAAAAAACGTATTTTGCTCTTGATTCTTGTTTCGCTTGCTTTTACTTTTATTTATGTTTTATTTAAGTATTTTCACAAATACGCACATGCTGATGATGCACCCATATTATTTTTGGATAGCGACAAAAATGTGTATATACCAACAAGTTGGTGGCAAAGATTTCAACTTCATACGAGGATTGTAGCGGAGGATGCTAATCGTTTCAAACTGCTTAAGAATTTATTGAGCAATCATGGGATGGAAAATTATTGTCTCATGTTTCGCCAAAATCAGAAGCAGGGGAACCCAGAAAAACCTTGGAAGTTGAAGAAGAGAACTTTTATAGAGTTGTTTTTGCTATTTTCGCTTATCATTTTCTTCATTATTTTCTGGTAAGTGAGATCGGGTGGGCGAGTGTAGGGTGGATAGGAACGAAGTGGAAACCCACCTTTTTAATGGTGGGTTTAGCTTCGCTGACTTCGTATCGCTATCGCTCTACCCACCCTACTGATTTGGAAATGAGATCGTTATTTCGGATTCAAAAATTTTTTTCTCGTTCCCACGCTTGCTTGAATAAAACGCCATCTCCCGCAACAGAACTATTGGAAAGCGACAACCCATTGCTGAATCTTTTGATATTCTGAACGCCTACTTTTTTCTAATTGCCATAAATCATAAGTTTGCTGCATATTCAGCCATAATCTGGCACCATTACCCAAAAATTGCCCTAATCTCAATGCCACATCAGGATTAATGGATTTACGTTCCTGAATCATTTCAGAAATCGCATCACAAGAAAGTCCCAGATATTCTGCCAATTCTGCTGGCGTTATTTCTAACTCTGGCAAAACAATTTCGCGTAGTAATGCACCAGGATGTGTAGGTGCTTTTGTTTGAGCGCGTTGTGTTTCCATCAATGATAATCCTCCAAATTTACGTCAAAGGCATTGCCATCTGGAAACCCACATTTAATATTTATTGTAACGGAATAAAAATGGGATCAACTTTTGATTAAACGAATTTTCACCCCAGGGCAAACCTGTGTGTCTGCCCTTAACTTAATGGCATTGACGCTCCAGCCTGGAAATGCGTATTTCGACGCTCTAGCATCGAGAACGAGAGAATAAAAACTATGCCCAATAGGGCAAATATTGAAAATTTCGTTTCACTTCAGGATTAGCCAAACGAAGCAAAGATTTTTCACTCGTTTGTGCAATAACTTGTTTAGCCGCATTATCACTACAGTGCAAACGTTGGCGTAAGGAAAGCCTTGTCATATAGCTTTTATTAATCTGTTTCAAACAAGCGTGAAAATAACAAGTGATCACCCGCTCTTCCCGGCTCATTTTCGCAAAGGTTTTACTTGCCGAAAGCGTGACACGGGTATGTTTTTCGAGTACTTCAAACTGTGGCGCGGGCAATGGAGAATGATGTGTTTCAACCGCTTGCATGATTTTATCAATACCACTGCCACGCTCTTCACAAACTTCAATACGCCGCAAAAAAGCCGCTAATGCTTCGTTACGCGATTGGGGAGGCGTGTCTAAAAAACGTCGGGGATCAACTAATGGTTGCCCTGTATTGGTTATTTCTATACGGCGATCAAAAATTTCTACCATGGGTGACGTGCCTTTTAGGCTAAAATCTTGGTGAATCAACATATTAGCAACCAATTCCCAGATAACCGTTGGGGGATACATTGGTCTATCTTTACGTTGTCCCTTTGGTGTTATGATTTCTCGTGTGGGTAATAAAATATTAATAAAATCAATTACTTGAAAAAAACTGGTTGCATATCCCCGTTTTTCTTCTCGTTCTCGCACCGTTTCAGTGCGGCTACTATTGGCATATTGTATAATTCTGATGGCTTTATGCCTCAGTTCTGGGAAAAAGGCCAAATCTTTAGCAAACAAAATAGCTCCCAAATTGTAAACATCCCATTGCCCGGCTTGATTTTTTCTAATCATTTTTTCTGCGACTAACTGTTGCAGAATACCGTTTTTATGACTGGGTAAATTTTGTGCGGTTAAATCAAAATAAGCGGGATAATCCAAACAATTTAACACCTGATCGGCGTTTAGATTATTAATGGCAATTTGATGTTCAAAAGGGGTTTTATCAAATAAACGCCATAATTCACGTTCTTTTTCCGGATAATCTTTGAGTCGTTTTTTATAACTCCCAATACGAATTAAAGTAGTGCCTTTAAACTTGACGGGTTCGTGGTTAGCACGATTAATTTCCAAAATAACGACGGGTTTATCATCGGCAAGCAATTCAAAAAAACGAAATTCTATTTTGGGAGTGAGCAAGCGTAATAACCAGCTTTCCAGTTCCTCATTACCTTTTTTAGTACGACGGTATTTAAATTGAGTTCCAACAATTTCATGGGTTTGATCGTGGATGCCCCATACCAGATACGCATAAGTTTTACCACATAAAGCGGCACTATTTGCCAACGCGGCGATATATTCGCCAAGCCCTTCATAATCCTGATAATTTTGTTTAAATTCGACCCATTCTATCTCAGTGGGTAGATGCCGTAATTCTGTTAATAAACTCTGTAGATAAGTATCTATTCCGTTTCGATACATATAGCCTCAAATTCTCTGGTTTTCTAATTGCCATAAATCATAAGTTTGCTGCATATTCAGCCATAATCTAGTAGATGTAGGGTGGGCAAAGTTCTTTT
>JAGLHR010000522.1 GCA_023143415.1 Thiomargarita sp.
ACGTATCCATCCTTTGTCAAAGTTGCCGGGAGTTGGCACGTTGAAGAGCCTATTTGTCCCAACTGCGCTGGCATTGGCAACAGTACCCGTTTCGGTGCTGCGTATAAGTCCCATCAGTTTTAAGCCATCGGTGGGCTGGGTAATAACTAGCCTCGCACGACTGGTCCACGGTTCGCTTTCAAACCGTTCTTCAAAGTCGATCATTGACAGTTCGCGGGTGGCGTGAGGGGCTAATTCCTCAATGATAACGGCATCTGCGTTGCCCAATATCTGCCCTTCGCGATGATAAAGTATGCCCTTGACTTGCATCGCTTCATCGGTGGTATTGGTGAAACGCACTTGGACGCTATCTTGCGTGACCAAAGTACCTGGCAGGTTGAACAGCGCGTCTTCGACAACATAGCTATAGTTGAGAACCGTGCCATTGTTTAGAATGAGGTTCATCAGTTTGAGATTGGCTGTCGGCGCGGTGATTTGTAACCAGGCTCGTTGCCAGGGCGCAGTACCTACCGACTGTTCTAATAACTCTGCCGATAAGAGACCAATTGCTTTGGCATTTAAGCTGTCAAACAATATTGCATCGGGTGTCCCCAATACTTCCCCGCTTTCTGCATGATAAAGTGTGCCTGTGACGGAGACTGACTCGTCGGAGGTATTGATGATGAGGGCAAAGCCTTCATCCGTTTCACCACTTCCGGGTAAGTTATAGAGCGCGTGTTCTGCAACGAGACTCATATTCGCTAAGGTTCTCGTCTCATTACGGTACATATTCATCACGCGAAGCCCGTCTTCTGGAGACGTGAGGTCTAACCATGCAATATCTTGACCCCAAGATGTAGTTCCTATATGTTCGGCGAGTGATGCTCTGTTGAAAACGCCCGTCGCATTAGCCGCGAGTTCTGGGAAGAGTACCGTTTCAGCCGTACCTAATATATTGCCGTCTTGATGGTAAAGCGTGCCTTTCACTTCAACGGGTGTTTCAGTTGTGTTGGTGATTCGCATAAACGATTTCCCATCATTTTCTGCACCTGGTATATAGTAGGCTCCTAACGTACTCGTTGAAGGTAATGGGACAGGTGCCACTGGTGTTGGTGTGACAGGTGTGACAGGTGGTGTTGAGGTATCAGTGCGTTTAAAGTACGCATAACATAGCATCCCAACCCAACTCTGTTCGAGTACGAATTGACCATCCGAACACTCCCGATCACCACTCCAATGACTAAACTCGGAATCGGGACCCGCTTGAGGCGTGAGGGTCATTTCCGTATTCATCGGAAAGGTGTATATACAAACGGCATCATCTTCCTCGCTGCAATCAATTCCTTCAGGTTCGCTTGTCACGCTGCCAGTGCCGGTACCCTTTATTTCTACCCGCAGAGGTCTGGTAGTTGGTTTGGGACGAGGAGGAGTTGATACTGGTGGAGGACTTGATGCTGGTGGAGGCGGCGCAAAGTCATTATCGGTGATACTGACATTTTGGGTCGTTGTACTACCCAA
>JAGLHR010000523.1 GCA_023143415.1 Thiomargarita sp.
TTTTAGTTTTTTTTTCAAAAAAACTTAAACCTCGAAATTAGTCTGCTTTAGCAGACTTTAGCTTTTAGCCTTGAAATTGATTTCAAGGCGGAGTAGTTACGAATTTTTTTTAAAATGGAGTACAACGCTTTAGCTTTGTCAGTCCGCCCAAAGCTGAAGCGTTTTCGAGGTTTTCGTTTTTTTTCAAAAAACGAAAACCTCGAACTCCTATTTTAACTCTTAATTCGCATTTAGTATAAAGTTTAAGATAAATCCTGTTCAAAAATTTAACTCAAAAGAGAACTATGAAACACATAACGTATAAACTAGAAGACGGCACACCAGTCTATATTGAAGCAGAAGAGGTAGAAAAGCCAAAGGGTTCAAAACTCGTCAGTGGCAAAAAAGACAAAGAAGGTGTAGAAGCAAAGCGTTTTGAAAATGCCTTGGTTAACATTAAACCGGCAGCAGAGTCTGTTTTGCAAACCTTTCGTGAGATGAACACGCCTGACGAAATAACACTGGATTTTAGTTTAAAGTTCAAGGCTGATATAGGTGCTGTTTTTGCGTCAACAGGCACTCAAGCTATTTTCAGAGTCACGCTGAAATGGAAAAATGACAAATCCGCAGATGGAGATGCACCTTTAGCACCCATCGTGCCGCCGCCTGACACTTCTGGAAAAGGAGTCACAAACGAGTAAGGAACGTGCATGAAATACACTATGTTGAATCAGACCTGACAGGTTTCCAAAACCTGTCAGGTCTAGTTAGTTGGCCATGTTGAATCAGACCTGACAGGTTTCCAAAACCTGTCAGGTCTAGTTAGTTGGCCATGTTGAATCAGACTAGTCGTCGATATGATTTCATACACGTTGTTTTAGTTTTTCTTCAAAAAACTAAAACCTCGAACTCCATTATCGAATATTAAAGTAGCATAACAAGTGAATGAGGTCAATTATGTCCAAAGCTGATCTTAACAATGCCATTGTTCGCATTTTTGAAATCGTTGATGGTGAACCGAGTCAAGTTGTCGGAGCCGGTTTTTTGGTCTCTCCCCGCCATATTATCACCTGTGCCCATGTTATAGTAGATGCCCTTGATATTTCATTAGAAACCTCTGAACCACCGATAGAAACAATTTATCTTGATTTCCCCCTACTTCCTGAACATGAACCGTTAGAAGCGACGACACTTAAATGGTACCCCGTTAAAGAAAATTATTCTGTAGGAGAAATGGGGGATATTTGTCTTCTTCAATTATCAACGCCTTTACCCCAGGGTGCTGAATCTATCTCTATTGTCGTTCATGAACAATATTTTGGTCGAAAAGTGAGAATGTTTGGTTTTCCATCAAATCGTGGTATGTATGATGGTGATTGGTTAGTAGGACAATTACAAGGGCTTATCAGAAATGGTTGGGTACAATTAGACAGTGAAATTGGACGTAGAAGCGTCGCTGGCGGATTCAGTGGAACGGCTGTTTGGGATATACAAGAAAATGCCGTTGCTGGAATGATGGTTAGTATCGACGACAGCGATTCGGATGATACTGCCGCTTATATGATACCTGCTAAAAATTTATCTAAGGCTTTGCCAAATTTAATTAAAACAGTAAATCATCAATATGTCAATAAAAAACAAGAGCTTATACCGACTTCAAAAACATATATACCTGATTATAAATATGATATTTTTGTGAGTTATGCCTATTGCGATAACGAACCTTTATACCAAAGCAATAAAGGCTGGGTGACGACTTTAATCAATACTCTTAAAATTAAATTGAGGCAAAAGTTAGGAGAAGAAGGTGAATTTTCGTTATGGGTAGATTACGAGCAAGGCAAACCTGAAATAAGGCTTGAGGAGCATTTAGGAAAAGCAGCCACCTTAATCGTGATTTTATCGACAGGCTATATGGAATCACGACGATGTCAGCAGGAATTTAAGTTTTTTTTAGAACATAAGGCTGCCAAAAGTGCAAATCATGTATTTGTACTTGAATACGACAAAGTGGAAGAACCGTTTCAAGGATCGAACCATCACTTTCAATTTTGGCGACACGATGAGAGAGGCAAACCTCGTACCTTAGCTATACCACAACCTAACCCAAATGAACAGGAATATTATAATCAAATTGAGGATTTAGCCCGTGATTTGGCAAAGACACTTAAAACACTTAAAAACCCGCCTAAAAATACAGAATTGCGTGAACCAGTTATTGAACAACGCGCCACCATTTATTTGGCAGAAGTGACGGATGATTTACAGGAATACCGTTTTCAAGTTGAACGTTATCTTAAAGAATACAATATACAGATTATCCCTAAAACCCTATATTATTTTCAAGGAAACAACGCAAATGAACAATTACGCCATGCGATTGAAGCCGATTTACAAAAGTCTTCATTATTTATACAGCTTTTGAGCAATTTTAAGCCGGTTCGCCCCCCTGGAATGAGTACGCCACAATTACAATATGAATGTGCGGAAAGCGTTTTTAAGGCTCAAAAAGAGTTATCCATTTTACAATGGCGTGATCCCCAGTTAAAATTAAACCAGTTGACTGTTCAAAAAGAATTATTAAATTCTGCGCTGGTGATGCACATTGAAGAATTTAAACAGTATATTATTCAACGACTTAAAAAAATAGAAGAACAGAAACTTCTTCAAGAAGAACGACAGCAGCTAAAGGGGTTACAACCAAATTCACAGAATGAATCTACTTATCAATTTGTTTTTATTAATATTATACCCAAAGATAAAGAATTAGCGAATGAAATTAGCGAATTTTTGCTGGAAAGAGGTATTGGTTCTGGGTTTCCCTTATTAAATAAGGTTCGCCCTGCCCAAAAACGTAAAGATTTAGAACGTAATTTACAGGATTGTAATGGGGTTATTATGCTGTATGATAATAGCTTACAAGAATGGGCACTTGAACAAATACATCATTATCTGCGAATACAAAGCCGTCTAAAACGATCTATAAAAATTATTGCCCTGTTTAACAAATCGCCATCTGAGGAAGTGCTTTTGAATGTAAAATTACCTAATATGCAATTTTTTGATTGTAAAAACTTTAAAGATAACAGTTGTTTACAATCTTTTATATCGAAGTTACAGCAATGAATAGTCAATTTCCTTATCCCGGTTTGCGTCCATTTGATTCTACTGAAACCGACATTTTTTTTGGTCGTGAAGAACAGGTTGATGAATTATTAGAAAAGTTGGAAGAAACCCGTTTTATCGCCATCATTGGTCCTTCAGGCTGTGGTAAATCTTCACTGGTTCGTACAGGATTATTTGCCGGTTTAAAATCTTGCTTTTTAAGCGACGCTTGTCTTCATTGGAAAATAGCGGTAATGCGCCCTGGCAATCGTCCATTTGCAAACCTCGCTGAAGCATTATTGGAGCCTTCCATCTTAGGAAAAACTTATGCCTCCTATACTGAACATACTGAAGCATTCGCCTCATTATATGCCTGTTTAAATCGAGGACCCTTCAGCCTCCATGAGATATTACAAGAGTTCCCTTTACCCGATGGGCAGCTTTTAATCTTGGTTGACCAATTTGAAGAACTTTTTCGCTTTTATCAACAGGGCAATGTGAATGAAACAGCCGCATTTGTCACGTTATTACTGAACTGTTCTCAACATTCACGCGCACCAACACAAAATGAGGGTGAAACAAAGATATATGTCGTGATAACGATGCGCTCTGATTTTATTGGAGATTGTGCATTATTTCAGGGCTTGCCAGAAGCAGTTAATCAAGGGCTATATCTCACGCCGCGTTTAACTCATGACCAATTGCGAGAAGCCATTGAATTACCAGCAACTGTCTTTGGCGGTCAAATAGAACCGGCTTTAATAACCCGTTTGCTCAATGAAGTCGGGAATAATCCCGATCAATTGCCGTTGTTACAACATCTTCTGATGCGAATGTGGACATTGTCTTCCAAAGAGGGGAGTACAACGCTTACTTTAGAAAATTATGAAGAAATAGGTGGCTTAAAAAACGCTTTATCTCAACATGTTGACGAAGCACTGGCTGAACTTGAACCCTGTCATAGAAAAATCGCAGAAATCTTATTTCGTAGTCTTTCCGGAGGCGATAGTCTGCACCGCGATACGCGCCGTCCAGTGAAATTAAAATCCATTGCAGAAATTGCTCAGGAATCGTGGCAAACTGTCGCTGCTATCGTAGAAGTTTTTCGCAAAGAAGGACGAAGTTTTTTAATGCCACAAGGGCAAGCATTAGTCGCCGATACCGTTATAGACATTAGTCACGAAAGTTTAATTCGTCAATGGCAACAACTGAAAAAGTGGACTCAAAAAGAAGCCGAAGATGCAGAACTTTATCAGCGTTTGGAAAGTAGTGCTCGCCGCTGGAAAAAAAGACAAGCCGCGTTATGGCGTACTCCTGAATTAGAATTTGCTTTGAGTTGGCGTGATAAAACAAAACCAACAATGCCCTGGGCAAAGCGTTATGGTAAAGAGGAAGGAAAATATTTTGAACTGGCGATACATTTTTTAGCGGAAGGTGAAAAAGAACAACAGCGAGAACAGCGACAGAAAGAAGTGCTGTTAGAAGAGAAAGAAAGAGCTTTGCAAGAAAAAGAAGCGGCACGAAGACGGAAATTACGACAAGCCCGTCGGCAAATGACTGGTGCTGTGATTGGTTTTATTTTAGCGATAGGGCTCACTTTCTGGGCTTTCTGGGAACGTGAACATGCGATCCAATTAGAACAAAAAGCGATATTTGCACAAAAACAAGCGGAAAAGTTATCAATCAATCTATTGGATTCACAAATTACTCATGCCGCACTTTTGGCGACGAGGGCGGGTGATTATGCCAATGCGAGAAAAGTATTAAATGAAAACAGTAAATTATATCAAAATATTCCAAAATATCGTCTCCATGCCCGTGATTTATTAGTTTGGTTTAATGAATTAATGGGCGGGGAGCCGCAACAAATTTATAAAGATAAAAATATACCATTATATACAGTTGCTGTAAGTCCAAATGGGCTTTTGTTAGCCGCTGCCGGAAAGAAAGGTACTTTGCTTATTTTTGATATAAAGAGTGGTGAGGTACGATATCGCTTAAAAGGACATAAGGAGAATATCTGGACTATTGTTTTTCATCCAGAAGGCAAATGGTTAGCGAGTGCTGGAGATGATAAGCGTATTTTATTTTGGTATTTAAAGACCGGTCAAAAAATAATGGAATGGGAAGCACCTGATGAAGTGAATGCGCTCGCTGTGAGTCCAGATGGCTTTTATTTGGCGAGCGGCGGCAAAGATAAAAATGTGACTTTATGGGAAATAAAGACCGGTAAAAAATGGCATATTTTTAGAGGACATACAGATAGCATTTCAATCGGTGGCATTGCTTTTCATCCGACAAAAGAACTGTTACTCACGGGTTCTTTTGATGATACCGCACGTTTATGGGATATAAAAACAAAAGAAACTTTGCACATCTTGAGAGGACATACTGATGATATTGCTAATGTCATTTTTAGTCCAGATGGTGAAACATTGGGGACTTCTAGTGATGATAAAATGATACGCCTATGGGATGTACATTCGGGCAAAATGTTGCGTTTGTTACATGGTCATCATAGAAAAATCCTTGGTTTACGTTTTATAACCGCATCGCGTTTAATTTCTGCCAGCCGTGATGGTACGTTGCGGATATGGGATAGTGATAGTGGTATGACGTTGCGGGTGTTACAGGGACATCAGGGACCTGCCACTTACGTTGTTCATGCTGGGCAGATATTTAGTGCCAGCTTTGATGGTACTGTCATGCGTTGGAACGCCGATTTGCCTTTTCAACAAATCATTGATTTGCCAAGTGCCGCTATTTCTTCGGAAATTGCTCCTGATGGCAAAAGTGTCGCTGTTGGTTTTGGGGATGGCGCATTGCGTTTATATTCGACTTCTAACGGTGATTTGTTATGGGAGCAGAAGAACGCGCATAAGCAAAGAATTCGGCATCTCACTTTTAATACCGAGGGCAACTTACTTGCGACAGCCAGTTTTGATAAAACGGCGAAATTATGGCAGGTTATTAAAGAGGGTAATGAGTTACGAGAAGAACAAATTTTTATTGGTCACACAGATCAACTCTATTCGGTTGGCTTTTCTCCCGATAGTCAGATACTCGCTTCCAGTAGTTATAGTGGAGAAATTGCTTTGTTGACGATACAGACTAAAGAGAGCCGTTTTTATAAGGCGCATGAGAATATAGCCACTTCAGTCGTTTTTGATAGTAGTGGTACACGCTTGTTGAGCGCGGGTGCAGATGGTCATGTTTATTTGTGGGATATTAATGACAATCCACCTACCATTTTGCAAGCATTCCCTGAACAAGATGATAATTTAGCGTGGGCGACTTTCAGTCCTGATGAAAAACGGATTGCCGCCGTTGGACGTAGACATCTTATCTATATTTATACAAAAGAGGGTAAAGAATACCGGTTAACAGGACATAAAAGTACAATATATCGTGCGATTTTTAGCCATGATGGTCAACAACTGGCAACCGTTTGTGCTGATGCGACTGTGCGTTTCTGGGATTTAAACAGTGGTGATATATTGTTTAGTTTGCGATTACCCACATCTATCAATGATAATAATGGCTATCCAACTCCTTTATGGGATTTTGACTTTCATTGCACAATAGATGTTTGCCGAATAGCTGTACCACTGACTCGTGGTAAATTGTTGTTGTATGAAATGCGAATTTAGTTTCAAATAGGGTTTGAATCAGAATTTGAGAATTTTCAGAATAAATGATTTTTAGGATTTTTTGTAACTACTCAGCCCCCT
>JAGLHR010000524.1 GCA_023143415.1 Thiomargarita sp.
GAAATCCGATTTTTTCAAAAATCGGATTTCTAAGCGGCGATGTTTAAGAAATAAGGATTGTATATAAAAAGGGATTAAAAACGAGCATCGATCCAATCCTTTCTTATATGTAATCCTTGTAGTTATTGTTTGGTTTCGAGGTTTTTGTTTTTTGAAGAAAAACAAAAACCTCGAAAACGAGAAAACTTGATCATCAAGTGTACAGGACTTATTTTTAATAAGTCATTGATTTTTCGTTATCAGATAAATATTTTTCTCTGCAAAATCAATTGTTTATAAATATACACCCTTTTTTTTCCAGAGATAACTCACCATTCACCATTCATCATTCACCATTTCGAGTTTTTAGTTTTTCTTCAAAAAACTCAAACCTCGAAACCATTCATCTCGTTTTTCTCATCCTTCCTTGTAAATGCACATAAGGAGGTAGGGTTTGAAGACGCTTATCATGTAATGGAGTTCCCACCGTAAAATGATACATACTTTGATAATTTGTACCTGTTAAACCAAGCATTGTATGAAAAGCATCATCAAAAAAGCACCCAATACCTGTGCCACGAATACCCGCTGCTTCCGCTTCTAAGTATAACACTTGTCCAATTAATCCTGCTTCCCAAAACAATTGCCTATAGTGCCATGCACCATTTTTCAAACTATTTTCAAACTCCGCCAACATACCCAAACT
Organism: Thiomargarita sp.; assembly: GCA_023143415.1. Taxonomy (GTDB): domain Bacteria; phylum Pseudomonadota; class Gammaproteobacteria; order Beggiatoales; family Beggiatoaceae; genus QNES01. The sequence continues at coordinate 686 of JAGLHR010000524.1, forward strand.
AAAAGCGCCCTCAGAGGCGATTTCTTGATTACAAAAAATTTGTTCGGCAACCGTTTTGGCATCACCGCTAACTAATTGATAAAATGCTAAAGACTCTGGACAATGGATTGGCTTTAGCCAATCAAAATGCTCACGTTGAAAAGCAGCATGAAGACTTTCTTTCACCCCCTCACGTCGTAGCAGGATATAAAGTCCAGGCGATAATCCCTGCACTCTATGCACAAATAAAACTAAATGAATACGTGGCAACCGCTGAAAAGTATCCCACGGAACTATGCCTTTGCGTGGTAAAGTGCTATCAAGCAAACGATAAAACACTTTCAGGTTCATCGACGTTTGAGCATCAAATAATTGTGTACTACGACGTTGACGAATCAAATCGGCAGCGTGACTTGTACAAGAAAGAGGTAATAATGGTGGTAGCGGCGGTGCGATCCAATTCATTTTTTCCGTAGTTGGTTTGATCGTTGCCTTTAGCACATTGTCAATAATAGACCATTCATAATTATGCTGAGAATCTAACACATTCGCTCTTCCAACCCATTTTATACCTGCCATCGCAGACACGATTAAATTTTCCGATAACTCCCTGGATTCCCGCCTTGAAAAAGAGCGTTCTTTTTTCCATCTTGAAGGATATTCACTCTCTCCTTTTAAAAAAGAACGTTCAAAGCCTCCTCTTGAAAAAGGACGTTCACTCTTCCCCTTTTTTGAAAAATTAGGCAGAATTTCACCTTGAGTATTAATGCACAAAATAATTTCTGGCACTTCACGTTCTGTCTGGTCAAAATCATCTTCTTGATTTAACCCCAGCGTGATGCTCATTTCCGCATTCGCCCAATGATCTAACAATTCGACTTTCCAACCCAAAGTCGCAGCCGCATATCGGACAGCAGCAATGGCGTGCCCAATATCCAATTGACAATAACGAAAAGCTCTTTCGCCATATTTCCAAGTTTCACGCCAATGAATTGAGGTTAAACCCACTAAAAAATGACCTGTTGGCAACGCTGCCTCAAATATTTTTGCACCCGCAGGTTCAAAAAAACCACGTTGCTCTAAAATATGATCATAGCTCAGATAGTGATAAACGCCCGCTGGAAGACTCCCTATATTAGGCAGAATCACATATCCTTCTGTTGGGTGCAAATTGCCACTTGAAGGATTGCAACGCAATACCCAACGATGCTCACCATATTCTTTCCAAGCTGCAAGCCCTAAAGATAATTCCAACAAAGCCGCTATATTGCTTAAAGTCATTGGTCGTGGATCAATAGCTTTGGGATGATATAAGTCAACATAAGCACAGGTCAGCGAGTCAGCAACTAAAGGTAATTCAAAACATTGAGCACCTGTATATCGACGAAAAGAATCGGGTTGTGCATCCCAATTGATTTGACCAGGTCCTCTAGCGTAACGCTCAAAATGGTGCTTTGTACGCTCATGATAGGTTAATACCATTTCATAATGACCCAGCGGCTTCATTTTACAAGTCATTTTATTAGTTATGAGTTATCGGTTTTCTGTTCGTCGTATAGACTTTCAAAAAAGTCTTCGAGGTTTTAGTTTTTCTTCAAAAAACTAAAACCTTGAAAGCGATCAAACTTGTCAGATTTCTAAAAAAAAGTCTTTATTTAAGTCAAAAGATTTTTCTGAAAAACTATAGATGATTTATCACCCTAAGCGATAAATTGCCTACGGCAAAGTTGAACAGAACATCATTTTTAATCTCAATTCACAAATTAATATCTAGAGTCTCTTGCAAAACTCACTTTTTCACTGATTTAAAGGAAATGAAATAATGCAAGCATTTGTTTTTATTCACTTTAAGTTTTTAACTCGTCTAAAAAAATGGCATTTTTCAGAGTTTTGCAAGAGCCTCTCTATATAATATATTGTGTTTTTTACAAATATTTTCAATATTTTATTATTTAATTTTTATTTTAAATTCTTATTAATCGTTTTTTTTACTCAAAATCTCTAAAGTTTTAAAAAAATCAAATATATCAAGCAAATATATCATTTTTAAAGATTAAATTTGGCACAAAATGATGATATGATAAATCATTATGGTATAATTGTAAAGGGATATATTTGGAAAATTTTTTGCCTATTACCTTTGAATTTGGTTTCGAGATTTAAGTTTTTTGAAGAAAAACTTAAACTTCAAAAGATTTTGCTTTGAATTATTGGAATTTAACAATTTTAGATGAAAATTAATATTTATTTATTATTGCTTTTTCTTATTGGAGGGATCGTTTCAACGAAGTGGAACTTTGCCGATAATTCATCATCTTCCTCCAATGGAAGAAGATATATTCCCCCCAGTTTTGTAGAATTGTGCAACGCTGAGATATTATTCACGCGCACACTGAAAGGCGAATTGAGCGAATCTTTAAAAAAACTCTAATAATCAACAGTTTACAATAAAATCAATCACAATTGATGGCACAATTTTTACAGTCGTGCAAGAATTTCAGGAAAAACGTACAGGCGGGGTTTTTATATGTTCCGTCAAGGCAGTGCTTTACCTATTGCCTTGCAAGCACCGCATCGTTATAAAGATTTATATACAGGAGAAATCGCACATCAGTTAATGCGAGAAGGAGAATATATCGCAACGGCTTGGAATACAATACCTCGTTATGGCAAAAATAAACGAGATAATTTTGCAGATATGGCACACCTTGAAAACACGATTTTCCAAAGTTTTAGCAGGGCATTTGCACAGCAATATCCGACAGGAATGATTGTACAAATACATGGTTTTGCACAACATAAACGAAAAACAAGAGCAGGCAGGAACGCCGATTTAATTCTGAGTGATACAACGTTAACGCCTTCACAGCATACATTAAACATCGGTGAATGTTTGAAATCTAAACTCACAGAATTTATAGTACGCATTTATCCTTATGAAGTCAGAGAAATCGGAGGAACACGTAATGCCAATGCAAGAGATTTACGAACGCATGGTTTTCATCACTTTATTCACATTGAAATGAGCAAACCACTACGCAAACAATTACGCAAGAATAAACAATTACGGATGTTCTTTAATAGTTGTTTACATTCCGACACTAGAATTTAGAAATGAGAAATCAATAATACCCGTAAACCTGTCAGGTTTGGCTTTAAAGTTTCGTTTCGAGGTTTTAGTTTTTTTTCAAAAAACTAAAACCTCGAAAGTTATTAAAGCCTCTTAGTAAAACAACTCTATCCTCCCATCAATGCCAGAACCTATTATATAAAAAGAGCGATTACCCTCAAAATCAATCTCCTCTAGCCCAAAACAGTAATCAAGTCTCACATCAGACATTTCAACTTCATAAGAGTAATAGGCTTCCGAAAATAAATCACCTGTTGCTTGAATGGGTTGCTCAGTCAGTCTTTTCACCTCCAAATACTTTGAAAAATGACCACATTCTTCTTGATAGGGTTTAGCCTGCCAGAGATGAAAACCTGCCGTATTGCGTTCTGCATCAGTATTCCATTCTAAGATAATGCCCTTTGAAGTTTCTGTGGCGGTGAACTCGGCAAGTTCGATCAACAAGCGTTTTTCAAATATCGCCGTGCAGTTCTTAGTCGCATCCATTTCCACGGTAATGGGATTAGCCACGCCGCTACAATCACCATTCCAATGCTTAAAGATTGAGCCCGCTTTTTGGACTGCTGTTAAACTCACTGTTGTGCCACTGGGATAGTCTTCTGTGCAGTCGAATCCACAATTAATGCCTACACTCTCCACTATGCCATTGCCACTGCTGGCGACTGTCAAGGTAAACTTTAAATCAGCCTTTTCAAGACTAGCGACGTTTAGCGATTTACTTTCTTCAGGTTCGCTTTGTGAAATAGCTGTCACATCATCATCTTGAATGATGCTCTCATCAGTATTAGCCACGAGACTACCAGTGATATCAGCCTTTTCAATAGGCAGCGTGTTGATTGAAGGGGCTATTGAGAAACCTGTTGATTGTTGCTCTGGTGCTGCTTCAACAATTGGCTCAACGATTAGCTCATCTTCAACGACTGGCTCAACAATTGGCTCATCTTCAACGATTTCAACTGGCTCATCTTCAATAATTGGCTCAACAATTGGCTCATCTTCAACGATTTCAACTGGTTCAACTTCAACAATTGGCTCATCTTCAACGACTGGCTCAACTGGCTCAACGACTGGCTCAACGATTTCCACCACCTCTTTTGCAAACGCCAAGCTAGTAATATTACCGCTGTCTAATCCTTGGAAATTTTTAATCAGATTGCCGTCTTTATCAAAAATCTGAATTTCAGAGCCTTTTGCATCACCAACAATAATTTCATCTATGCCATCTTCATTGATATCTCCAGTAGTCATTTCGATCCCATTATCAAAATGAGTGTCAAACTCATTAAGCTGCTCTCCGTCAAGGGCGTAAATTTTCACTGTACCGCCATTGCTCGCCATCCCGACGATAATTTCTGGTTCTCCATCACCATCTAAATCGCCTGTGGCAACGTTGACTGCGTTATTTTTTTCTTCATTATCATCGTCAACAGGCTCATCCTTAACCACTGAGTTAACGTCTTTGTCGTCAACAACGTCGTCAACAACGTTTTTCTCGTCAACGTCTTTGTCATCAACAACGTCGTCAACAACGTTTTTCTCGTCAACGTCTTTGTCATCAACAACGTC